>DFKL01000105.1 GCA_002373535.1 Prevotellaceae bacterium UBA3646
AATTGGCTGGCAGGAGTGCTACGCGGAAATTGGCGTGGTGTCCCCGGGATGCCCATTGCTGCAGGACGTGGTCTGCCTCGGCGCGCAGATGGACGGCGTCGGCGGGGCTGACTCCCCATGTGTGGTTGAAGTATATCCAGTTGATGTATGGGAGGAGCCGGGGGATGGTGAACTGCAGGTCGTGGGTCATCTGAGCATGTCGAGGAATTCCTGTTCGCTGACGATGCGGATGCCGAGCCTGGTGGCTTTTTCCAATTTGGCGGGGCCCATGTTGTCGCCGGCGAGTATAAAACTGGTCATGGCACTGACGGAACTGGAATTCTTGCCTCCGTTCTGTTCTATAATGTGCTTGTATTCGTCGCGTGAATGGTGTGCAAATACTCCGCTGATGACGATGGTCTGTCCGTCTAATACCGTGCTGTGGCTGACGAGTTGTGTCTCGTTGAGCTGAAACTGGAGTCCTGCCTGGCGCAAGCGGTTGATGAGGGTGATGTTCCTTTCGTTGCGCAGATAGGTGTAAACGCTGGTGGCAATGACTTGGCCGATGCCGTCGGTCTCGAGCAGGGATTCCATGCTGGCCTGGGAGAGGTTGTCAATATTCTGGTATTTGCGTGCCAGGGACTTGGCGGCTATCTCGCCGACGAAGCGTATGCCTATTGCGAAGAGTACGCGTTCGAACGGGACTTGTTTGCTGGCTTCGACGGATTGCTGTACCTTGGCATCGTGGTGCATGTAGTACAGATCGGCTGCGTCGTGTATGATACCGTCGTTGAAGTAGGAGTTTATGAGTTCCGTGCCAATGAGGTTGATATTCATTGCCTTACGTGAAACGAAATGTTCTATCTTGCCGAGAATCTGCGGGGTGCATTCCTGGTCGTTGGGACAGAAGGTGGATGCTTCCTCGGGGTTGCGCTGAAGCGGTGTGCCGCATACGGGGCAGTGTGTGATAAAACGGATTCCGTCACCACGGTGCTGCGTGTCTGTGGTCTCGTGGTCTATGTCAACTATTTTCGGGATTATCTCGCCGCCTTTCTCTATGCGTACCTTGTCGCCGACGTGCAGGTCGAATCCTTGCATCACGTCCTGGTTGTGGAGCGTGGCCCGATGTACCATGGTGCCGGAAAGCAGGACCGGATCCATGTTGGCTACGGGGGTGACGACGCCTGTACGGCCTACCTGGAAGGTGACTTCGCGCAGGGTGGTGACGGCCTGTTCGGCCTGGAACTTGTATGCTATGGCCCATCGTGGGTTCTTGGCGGTCATTCCCAGGGCGCGTTGTTGTGCCAGGGAGTCGACCTTGAGGACGATGCCGTCGGTGGCAACGGGGAGTTCCTTGCGGTGTGTGTCCCAGTATGTGATGTAGTCCCATACGTCCTGGAGCGTGTCACACAGCTTGATGTCGTTGCTGACGTTGAATCCCCAGCGTCGTGCCGTCTGCATGCGCTGGTAGTGTCCATCGCCGGGGATGTCATCGCCGAGGAGATAGTACAGGTAGGCGTCAAGTCCGCGGTGTGAGACGATGCGGGCATCCTTGCTCTTGAGTGTCCCGCTGGCTGCATTGCGCGGGTTGGCGAAGAGTTCTTCCTCGGCTTCGGCGCGTTCGCGGTTGAGTCGTTCGAAGCTGTTCCATGGCATGAGTATCTCGCCGCGTATCTCAAATTCGTCGGGTACGGAACCGTTGAGGACAAGAGGTATGGTGCGTATGGTACGTACGTTGCCGGTAACGTCGTCGCCCTGCAGTCCGTCGCCGCGTGTCACGGCGCGTATGAGACGGCCTTTCTGGTAGTGCAGTGATATGGAGAGGCCGTCGTACTTGAGTTCGGCACATATACGGAAGGGTTGGCCATTGAGGCTGTTGGAGGTGCGCTGGTAGAAGTCCCGGACTTCGTCCAGACTGTATGTGTTGGCGAGTGACAGCATGGGGCGTGTGTGCCGTACGGTAGGGAACTCCTGGCTGATGTCGCTGCCTACCCGTTGGGTGGGGGAGTTGGCATCGTACATGTCGGGGTGCTTCTGCTCAAGGTCCTCCAAACGGTGCATCAGGTCGTCAAATTCATGGTCGGAAATGGTGGGGGAGTTGAGTACATAATAATTGTAATTGTGTGTGT
This sequence comes from Prevotellaceae bacterium UBA3646, assembly GCA_002373535.1. Taxonomy (GTDB): domain Bacteria; phylum Bacteroidota; class Bacteroidia; order Bacteroidales; family Bacteroidaceae; genus Physcousia. The sequence goes on from DFKL01000105.1 coordinate 2,109, forward strand.
GCAGTTGCTCCCTGAGCTGTATGATGAGCTGTTTGTCGTCCATGTTGCCTGTTTTTATGCAAATTTAGCAAAATTAGATTATATGTGTGTGGGTGTATCGGTATTTTTTTCGTATTTTTGCATAGGAAACGTATTTGGTATATGGCACAAAATAAATTCAAAGGACTGGGTATTGCCCTTGTTACTCCGTTCGCCAGTGACGGCAGTGTAGACTGGGCGGCTTTGTACCGTTTGGTCGAGTTCCAGATAAACAGTGGTGCGGACTTCCTGTGTGTCATGGGTACTACTGCCGAGACTCCGACCTTGTCTGCTGACGAAAAGGCGCGTATCAGGAAGGACCTGGTGGAGCGCGTGGCTGGCCGTGTGCCTATACTGCTGGGCTGTGGCGGAAACAGCACTGCCGCGGTGGTGAATGAGCTGGGAACGGCCGACTTCAGCGGAATTGACGGAATATTGAGTGTCTGTCCTTATTACAACAAGCCAAGCCAAGAGGGGTTGTACCAGCATTTCAAGGCTGTTGCCGAGGCGAGTCCGGTTCCTGTGGTGCTATACAACGTTCCCGGACGTACGGGGGTAAACATGACTGCGGAAACGACGTTGCGTCTGGCGCGTGACTTTGAGAATATAGTGGCTATAAAGGAGGCGAGCGGCAATATCGGGCAGATGGACGATATCATCAAGAACAAGCCGAGAGACTTTGACGTGATAAGCGGTGACGACGGTATTACGTTCCCGTTGATTGCCTTGGGGGCCGTGGGTGTGATAAGTGTCATCGGCAATGCCCTGCCGCGTGAATTCAGCAGAATGGTAAGGCTGGCCCTGAACGGTGAGTATACGCAGGCGCTGCATATCCATCATAAGTTTACGGAGTTGTTCAAACTGCTGTTCGTAGATGGCAACCCTGCGGGTGTGAAGGCTTTGCTGAACGAGATGGGCCTGATAGGGAATTACCTGCGCCTGCCTCTGGTTCCTGCCAGACTGAACACGGAGAAGAGGATTAGTGAGATCGTAAAGGAGTTGGGACTTAAACTGTGAGAAGATGGTCGTCGTAAATTCGTTTGAGGAGTTTGCTGCATTTGAGGGCAGGGAACTGGGCGTAAGCAACTGGGTGGAGCTGAGTCAGGAGCGTATTGACTTATTTGCCGATGCGACAGATGACCATCAGTGGATTCACGTAGATACGGAGAGGGCGAAGGCTGAGAGTCCGTTTGGCCAGACTATTGCCCATGGCTACCTGACACTGAGCATGATTCCGCATATGTGGAAGGATATAATCGAGGTCAGGAACCTGGAGCGTATGATGAACTATGGCATCAAGGAGATGAGGTTTGCGCAGCCTGTGCTGAGCGGACAGAGCATACGTATGCATGTGGACCTGAAAGAGGTACTGAACCTGCGTGGTGCCATAAAGACTGACGTGCATTTCAGCATAGAGATAAGGGAGACTGGCAAGAAAGCCTTGGAGGGTGTCTGCACATTCGTCTATTATTTCAAGAAGTGAACTGGATTGCCGGCCTGACTGTATTACTGTGTCTGTCGTTTGGCGTGTCGGTGCCTTTGCCGGCTCAGACAGATGCGATACGTGATGACTTCAGGAGATACGGATTCGCACGGTATGAGGGTTGTGACATGCATCTGCTGCCTTCCGGACGCGAGAAGATGGCTGACATGCTGTGTAGTATAGAGAATGCCAGATTCTATGTACATGCGGAGTATTACAAGCTGTGGAACGACAGCACCGGTCGTGCCTTCCTGGATGCTCTGGCTCGCAGTGCAAGACGCGGTGTGAAGGTTCGTGTGGTGTATGATGCCTTTGGCAATAGCGGAAAGAAACCTGGCGTAACGAAGGAATTTGTCGAGAAGTATCGTAGGCAGGGGGTGGAGATGTATGCTTTCGACCCTATGCGTTTCCCCTATATAAACCATGCCTTGCACCGTCTGCACCGGAAGATGGTGATAGTGGATGGCGTGATGGTATATACAGGTGGGATGAACGTGGCAGACTACTATGTGAACGGACGGCCGGAGATAGGGGCATGGCGCGATATGCATGCAAGGCTTACGGGTCCGATAGTGGACGGATATGAGAGCTTGTTTGCAAAGATGTGGTACAGGCTTACGCGTGAGCGCCTGGACTCGGTTGCATACAGCATGGCGGGGTGCAGGTCGTATGCTGACGGACGCTTTGGGGCGGACCTGGCATCGCGCGGGTGTGAGGCGTACGTGGTGGACCGCAAGCCGGGGCGTGAGAGCAGGGCTATAAGGCAGAGCTACATCTCGTGCCTGGACCATGCGAGGAGGAGGGTGAGGATACTGAATCCGTACATAATTCCGACGCGTAGCGTGCGCAAGGCTCTGCATCGTGCCCTGGAACGGGGGGTGGAGGTGGAGATATTGCTGAGCCGCAAGGGGGACCATGCGATAAGTGAGACGAGTACGGCGCGTGAGGTGTACAGCCTGGTACGCCGTGGTGCCAGGGTATGGTTGTATGAGGGGGGATTCCACCATGACAAGATCCTGATCGTCGACGACAGTGTGTGCTCGGTGGGTACTGCGAACCTGGATGCGAGGAGCCTGGCTTTCGACTATGAGGTGAATGCGTATTATTTCTCGCCTGGGATGTGCCGGGAACTGAATGACTACTATGAGGGGGAAATAAAGGGTAGCAGGTTGCTGACGCGTGACAACTGGAAGGCTATGTATACGCGCAGGCAACGCCGTATGGGGTGGTGGCTGAAAGGATTACGGGGTATTCTGTAGTGTGTGGTGACTTCGTGTCTATGTGGTCTTGTTCTTATTGAATCTTTTCAGAATGATGGTCGGATCGACTCTGAGGCAGATGCCGAAATTGAGGTTGAAGCGTGAGTCGCCATGACCGGTGTGGCTGGAGGCTCCCAGCCGGGTGTAGTATGCGTTGACGTCTGCTCCTAAGGTGTAGTGTCGTGCAAAGCAGTGGCTGTAACTGACATGGGCGTATACGGTGTTGTTGCCATGGAAACTCTGGTACACGGTGGCTGTAGCGCCGGCATCCTGTGGGGCTGTGACGACGTCGGGGATAATGCTCTGTGTGTTGAACAGGCTGTTGCCGTACAGTGATACGAAATGCCTGGGCGCACACAGGTATCCCGTGCGGATTCCGAAATCGTTCCACAGGCACCATTCGGCTGCTACATGTATGGCAAATCCGTTGCGATGGTTCCAGAGACGGCCTGCCTGCTGCCAGGTGGCGATGGTGTTGATCTCGTAGTTCTGCCACTTCAGAACCTTGTAATTGTCGTTGATTCGTAAGGTTCCTCCGACACTGGCATTCCACATGGTCTGAACGCTACCGACATTGCCTTGAAGGTGTTCGCCTCCGCGGTGTTGCCCGACTATCTGTACCGGGATGCTCCATTGGTATCTGGGGCTGTTGCCGGGCTTGACTATCCAGCTGGAGCCGACTGTAAATGCTTCCTGGTGTGTGTCGAGCTTGTAGATGAAACTCTGCCAGTTAACCCATGTGTCCATGTGGAGGTGCTTGCGGTCCCAGAGTATTTGCAGTCCCATCTCGGGATCTTGTATGATGTCGGTTTCTGGATTCCACAGTGCATCGTTGAGCTTGTGATTCTGTCCTCCGTAGATGTTGCCGAGTACGATGTTGAGTGATTTACCTGTCCTGGAGTCCTGAAAGAATCCTGCCTGAAGGCGCAGCCATGGAAGGATGTGGAATCCGTGCTGATACTGGTTCCCTTTCCAGTGTACTATGTCGTGATATGCCCAAGAGGGGTACTTGTTGGCTCCGGCGAAGAAGATGGCACGGGCTCCGACTTCCATGTGTATCTGGCGTATGGGGTCGTAGGTCAGGCGTGGGGCGAGGATGCATGCGGGGAGGGTATAGCCTGTGGTGAGTGGGGTGGTGTACTCGTTGTCGCGGAATGCGGCGGTGGCATCCAGCTCGAGTCCAAGCGTGCGTGTCCGGGTGGTGTCTATCTGGTAGTCATCCTGGAAGAGACGGTCATATATCTGAGCCGTAGAACCTGTGGAAACAGCAAGTGCACTGAGGGCAAGCAGCAGGCGTCTCATTATTTGCGTCCTTTCCATATCAGGTATGCTACGATGGCAATACCTATGAGGACCATTGCTATCTTGATGGGGCTTTCGTACATGGCTACGGTTGCGTCCAGTTCCTCGGGTCTGACGACGCTTGCCAGGGAGTATCCTATGGCTGCAAGTATGGTGTTCCAGAGGCCGGCTCCGATGAAGGTGTAGAGCATGAACTTTGAGAACTGCATCCTGGCAAGGCCTGCGGGGATGCTGATGAGCTGGCGCACGGCTGGTATAAGCCTGCCTATGATAGTTCCTACGGCTCCGTGGTCGTCGAAATATTTTTCGGCAACCTGGACTTTGTGCTCGTCTATAAGGCACATGTGCCCTATGCGGGAATTGGCGAACTTGTATATGATGGGGCGACCGAGGTAATATGCTATGGCGTAGTTGATGACGGCGCCTATCAATGCTCCGAGGGTTGCAAAGAAGATGACGAGAAAGACATTCTTGTCGCCGTTGGCTGCCTGATAGGCTGCGGGTGGTACGACAATTTCGCTGGGGAAGGGTATGAAACTGCTCTCAATAGCCATGAGAAGTGTAATAACCCAATAGTTAAGGTGACTAAGGCACCATGCAATGAAGGGTATGCTCTGCATCTGTTATGATTTGTGTGTTGTCTGATTTTGAGAAATAGCGTACAAGGGCGTTGAAGGTGGACAGCTTCTTGTTGCCATTGCCTGGAAATCCGCCGTTGTCCATGAAGAATGTCCGGGTGTAGCCTATGGTTTGGCCGAGTGCCCATCTGGCACGTCCGTGCCGTGCCATGAACAGGGCAAGGTGCCGGCTGAGTGAAAGTCTCTTGCCGTTCTTCTCGAGAATAAGCAGGATGGTTTTTTCCGCGCTCCATACATTGGTAATATCACTGAGCCATCGTGGCGACGGAGGTACTACCTGGGGACGTGTAAGTATAATCTGGTCGCACAGGGCTCCTCGTATGCCAAGCATCACTGCCAGCCGGTCCTTGTCGATGCCGTGTGCCGTGCGGGGAATGGTGACGTGGTGTAGGTTGGGGTACTGTTGCTCCATGTCCTCGAGCATGTGGACGGTGTCGTCCTCGCTGTTCTTGTCCACGACGCAGATGTCAAAAACGGCGTCCTCCTGGGTCAGCCACATGGGTAGTGTGTGATGTAGCTGTTCCTGCTGATTGAACGTTATGAGAACGAGGCTGATCATATATCTTCGCTGGTATAGCTCCCTGGTAGCTGACGGCAATTGTATCTGCTTGACATAATCTCGCCATAGGCTCCTGCCGAGCGGAATACCAGCATGTCTCCACGGTGTGTGGGTGGCATGTGGTAGTCCTTGACGAAGACGTCGCTGCTCTCGCATATAGGACCGACGACATCGTATACCATGGTCTCGTCGGTAGCGGGGGCACTGATGTTGTCAATCTGGTGGTAGGCGTCATACAGGGCCGGACGGATGAGATCGGTCATGCCTGCATCGACTATACAGAAATTCTTTATTGCATTGCTCTTGATATACAGTACCCTGCTGACGAGGCTGCCGCACTGGCCTACGACGGCGCGTCCCAATTCGAAATGCAGGTGCTGGCCTGCGCGCAGCTTCAGTCCATGGCGGTATGTGTCGAAGTATGATGCAAAATCCGGTATGGGATGGTGGTCCGGGTCCTGGTAGTCGATACCGAGTCCTCCGCCTACGTTGATGTATGTGACGTCCTTGATGCCGGCGGTCTCGAGCCTGTCCTGCAACTCGTTGATGCGTACGCACAGGGCGGCAAAGTCGTCCATCTCCAGAATCTGGCTCCCGATGTGGAAGTGAAGTCCTGTGAAGCGTATATTGCGCATGCCGCGTGTCATGTTGATCACGGTCTCCATGTCCTGCATGTCTATGCCGAACTTGTTCTCGGCCAGTCCTGTGGTAATGTTGGCGTGGGTGTGGGCTCCGACATTGGGGTTTATCCGGAATGCAACGCGTGCCTTCATGTCCATACGTGCGGCTATCCCGGAGATGACTTCCAGTTCGGGTATGCTCTCGACGTTGAAACAACAGATGCCGGCATTAAGTGCCATTTCGATTTCCCAGTCACTCTTGCCGACTCCTGCAAAGACGATGCTGTCTGCAGGAAAGCCTGCATTGAGTGCTGCCTGAATCTCCCCGCCGCTGACACAGTCGGCTCCAAATCCTGCTCCGGCAATACGCGCCAGAACGGCTGGTTGGGCACATGCCTTGACGGCATAGTGCAGGTGCATTCCTGCTGTCATGCTTGACCTGATCTGCTGCAGGGTCGCGTCAAGCAGCTGCATGTCGTAGTAATAGAACGGTGTCCTGATTTCCTGAAATTTTTCTATGGGAAACATTCTTTTTCTGAACCTTTGTTTTGTGTATTAGCCTTGCTGCCTGAAGATGGTGTCCGTAAGTGCCTGCATGGTGCGCTGCTTGTCCTCGGCCTTTACGACGAACGAGATGTTGTGATTGCTGCCGCCGTAAGATATCATGCGCACGGGAATGTCGCGCAGGGCATCGCATGCAAGTGTCTCAAAACCTCGGTTCTCGGGGCGCAGGTCACCTACTACGCAAATGATGCACATGTCGCGCTCCACGGTAACGGTGCCATATTTCCTGAGCTCGTTCTCAATGTCGCACAAATGGCTTGTGTCGTCGATAGTCAACGAGACTCCTACCTCGCTGGTGCATACCATGTCTATGCTGGTCTTGTAGGTCTCAAAGATCTCGAACACCTTGCGC
>DFKL01000163.1 GCA_002373535.1 Prevotellaceae bacterium UBA3646
TGTTATGTTTTTATTGTTGCTAATTTGTTGATTTTGAGGTATATATACGACTGCCGAGCGGCTAAAACCGGCTTAGGGAGTCTGGAAAAGGGAAATAAAAGGACAGTTATCGTGATAAGGAAAGTATGGTTCAGGTCAGGATTGTGGTACATATTTGGGAGTTTTTTTGGATTTCCTTTTGTTTTGCCCTTGTTTTTTCGTAACTTCGCAAACGATTATGGGTAAGAAGGATATCAAATCGAAAACGACAAACATAAAGAACAGGCGTGCCTCGTTTGACTATGCTTTGTCTGACACGTATACCTGCGGAATAGTACTGACAGGGACCGAGATCAAGAGCTTACGGCAAGGCAAGGCGAGCCTGGTGGATACTTTCTGCTATGTGAACAATGGCGAGGTTTGGGTCAAGAACATGTATATTGCCCACTATGAACAAGGCAGCTATAACAACCATGTGGAACGGAGAGAGCGGAAGCTGCTGCTGAACCGCAGGGAGATAAGAAAGATACAGTCGGCGGTGAAGGCTCCGGGGTTCAGCATAGTACCGACGCTGCTGTATATCAACGAGGACGGGCGTGCCAAACTGGACATTGCGATTGCGCGTGGCAAGAAGGAGTACGACAAGCGTGCCTCGGAAAAGGAGAATGAGCTGAAGCGCATGACGCGAGAGGCCAAATACAAGTAGTCTGGAGTACAACGGTTAATGGTCAGGGGTATGACGGTAAGGATTGACGAGAAGAAGGTGGTTGCTGCTGCGGCCGAGGGCATGGATGCTTTTGTGGAGGTGTTCCGTAGTGCCATCATGGAGGCTGTCGGCGGCGTGCTGGACGAGGTGTCCATGCAGAGGTTGAATGCAGACCAGATTACGCTGCTGGCATACTGCATATACCGCGAGGAGGTGATGGACGGCGGACATGTGCAACTGATCCACAACGGCTACGGGCCTTTCATCTTCCTGAATCCGTTCGCCAAGGCCATGCGCCTGTGGGGGGCGAAGCCGTTCAGCAAACTGGTATATGGCGGCCGCGCTTTCTACGAGAGGAACCGTGACGTGATTTGCCGTGAGTACAGCGACGAGGAATTCATGGCCTTGTTCGAGAAATTCCCAGAGGCGGACGAGCTGGATGACGAGTTTATCGAAATGGAGGAGGAGGTGACGGGTATCGTCGCTGAATATATAGACAACCATATTGAAGATTTCGCCGAAATCGAAAAATAGGCACATACCAAGGACGGCACAATGAGCAGCATCTGGGAAGAATTGCAGAAAGGGAAGATACTGGTCCTGGACGGTGCCATGGGTACCATGATTCAGTCTTATAGACTGAAGGAGGAGGATTTCCGTGGTCACAGGCTGAGGATGACAAGCATTCCGCTGATGGGGTGCAACGACGTGCTGAGCATTACGCGACCTGACATAGTCAGGGACATCCACCGGCGCTACCTGGAGGCTGGGGCGGACATTATCACCGCCAATACGTTCGGTGCCAATCGTGTCTCGCTGGCGGACTATGGCCTGGAGAACTGCGTAAAGGAACTGAACCGCGAATCGGTACGACTGGCACGTGAGGAGGCGACGAGGGTTTCTACGGATGAGAAGCCGCGATTTGTCATCGCAACGGTGTCGCCAACCAACAAATCCTTGAGTATCAGCCCTGACGTGGAGCATCCTGAATATCGCAACATAGCGTTCGACACGCTGTACGACGCGTATACGGAGCAGATAGATGCGCTACTGGGTGAGGGCGTGGATGCCATAATGCTGGAGACGATATTCGACACGCTGAACTGCAAGGCTGCAATAAAGGCATTGGACTCGGCTAAGGCGAGGACCGGGATGTCCGTCCCGCTGATGCTTTCAGTCACGATTAACGACCGTCAGGGCAGGCTGTTGAGCGGACAGACGCTGGAGGCGTTCCTGACAAGCGTAGGGCATACGGACGTCATGTCGGTGGGACTGAACTGCTCGTTCGGTGCAAGGGACATGATTGACAATGTCCGTCTGCTGAGAGAGAAAGCAGGATGCTTCATTTCGTGCCACCCCAATGCCGGACTGCCCAATGCCATGGGCGAGTATGACGAGACGCCTGAGAGTTTTGCCGGGAACATGCGTGTGATACTGGACGAGGGACTGGCAGACATAGTGGGTGGATGCTGCGGTACTACTCCAGAACACATATCGGCCCTGTGCAAGGTGGCTGGCAACAGGCTGAGGGAAAGAGACAACATTTGCCTGCATGGAGACAAGACTGCATGCAGAAGGGTCTCGCTTTCCGGTCTGGAGCCTGTGGCCGAGAGCGACTTCTACAAGATAGGCGAACGCTGCAACGTGGCCGGAAGCCGCAAGTTCCTGCGCCTGATTTCGGAGGGTGCATACGACGAGGCCCTGCAGATTGCACGCAAGCAGGTGGAGGCCGGCGCGGCCATAATAGACGTAAACATGGACGACGGCATGCTGGATGCCAGGAAGGAGATGGTGACATTCATGAACCTGACAGGCAGCGAACCCGATATTTGCCGCGTGCCGGTAATGATTGACTCGAGCGACTGGGATGTGATAAGCGCTGCGCTGAAGTGCGTACAGGGAAAGGCAATAGTAAACAGCATCTCGCTGAAGGAGGGTGAGGAAGTATTCCTGGCTCATGCCCGTGAGATACGCAGCATGGGAGCTGCCGCGGTAGTGATGCTTTTTGACGAGGCTGGCCAGGCTACCGACTACGAGCGGCGCATAGAGATTGCGCAGCGTGCCTACAACCTGTTGACTGAGAAGGCCGGCTTCCGCGCAAGTGATATCATCTTTGACCCTAATGTCCTGTCGGTGGCAACGGGCATGCCCGAACATGATGCCTATGCATGGGACTTCCTGCGTGCAGTGGAATGGATACACCGGAACCTGCCTGACACGCATATCAGCGGCGGAATAAGCAACCTGTCGTTTTCGTTCCGAGGCAACAACTACATCCGCGAGGCCATGCATGCTGTATTTATCCACGAGGGGCGCAGACTCGGCATGGATTTTGCCATAGTAAACCCTTCGTCCAAAGTAAGATATGAAGATATACCTGCAGAACAACTTGAAATAATCGAAGATGTCATGCTACGCCCGTCAGCCCATGCGAGCGAGGCTTTGACCGAGCTTGCACAGAGGCTGCAGAAGGAGCAGGAAGCGAACAAGAAGGCGGACAACGTCCAGGATAGTGCCAATCACAGTGAGAAGGGACAGGAACTGTCTGTCGAGGAGAGACTGTGCAAAGCCCTGGCGGAGGGTATCCCAGACAATCTGGAGAAGGACCTGCACGAGGCCATGGAGAAGTATCCGCGTGCTGTGGACATCATCGAGGGACCGCTGATGGCAGGCATGAACAAGGTGGGAAGGTTGTTCGGTGAGGGCAAGATGTTTCTCCCGCAGGTCGTAAAGACTGCCCGGACGATGAAAAACGCCGTGGCCATACTGCAGCCCTACATAGAGGCACAGAAGACGGAGGCGGCGAAGAGTGCCGGCCGTGTATTGCTGGCTACAGTGAAGGGGGACGTGCATGACATAGGCAAGAACATAGTGAGCGTGGTGATGGCCTGCAACGGATACGAGATTATCGACCTTGGAGTAATGGTCTCGCCTGAGGACATCGTGAGGGCTGCCATAGACAGCAAACCTGACATAATCGGTCTGTCCGGACTGATAACTCCGTCGCTGGAATATATGATACAGACCCTGAAACAACTGAACGAGGCAGGGGTACGAATTCCTGTGATGATAGGCGGTGCAACGACAAGCGCGGTGCATACGGCGCTGAAGATGTCGCCTGTGTACGAGGGGCCCGTAATATGGGTAAAGGATGCCAGCCAGAATGCTCCTATTGCACATAAATTCACCGATACGGAGACAAGGGAACAAGCCATACGGGAACTGCAAGACGAGCAGCAGGCCCTGAGCAGTAGCGTGAAACCTGAGACGACAGTACCGTTTGACGAGGCACGGCGCAGGAAACCGAGATTCTTCTGAGCTACCCTGCGGACAATGCCGATACGAGAACACATTATTATAATAATATGAATGAGACTCTGAAGCAAAGGAAGTACTACTACATAATTGCCGCAGTGGCCGGACTGACACTGGCCGCAGCGTGCGGCGTACTGATTCCTGTGATGCGCAGCGCAAATACCACAGGAGAGACGCGTATCATATACATTGACAAGGACGATACGACGGACAGCGTAATGGACAAGGCCCAATGCCGCCACGGATGGAGAGTGCTGACGGCGATAAAGGAATTCCGCCTACACACGGGACGATATGAGGTACGGCCAGGCGAAAGGGTGCTGACGCTGTACCGCAGGATGACGAACGGCAGCCAGGATCCGGTGCGGTTCACGCTGCCGTGCGTCCGGACGCTGGACCGGCTGGCGGCTCACATGGAGCGCAACTTCATGGACATGGACAGCGCACGGACGGCACGCTGCCTTGCCGACAATGCGTTCTGCGGCAAATGGGGCTATAGCGTGGAGACGATGCCTGCCCTGTTCATCCCCAACACATACGAAATATGGTGGAACACGTCCCTGGACGATTTCATAGAGCGCATGGTGAAGGAGAACAAGCGTTTCTGGGAAGGCCGGCGCGACAGCATGGCAAGAAAAACAGGCATGACGCGCGAGGAGATAATGACTCTGGCAAGCATAGTAGACGAGGAGACGGCCGACAACGCAGAGAAGCCTATGGTCGCCGGAATGTACATACGACGACTGAAGACTGGCATGCCGCTGCAGGCCGACCCTACGGTGAAGTTTGCACTGAAGGACTTTGCAAAGCATCGCATCTATAATGAGGACCTGAAGACTGACAACCCTTACAACACCTACCGCTACGAGGGTCTGCCGCCCGGCCCCATACGTATTCCGTCCATAGCAGGTATAGACGCGGTACTGAACCATGTGGAGACAGAGTGCATATACATGTGTGCCAAGGAGGACTTTTCCGGTACGCACAACTTTGCCAGGACATACGAGGAGCACCTGAAGAACGCAAAGCGGTATACGGATGCGCTGAATGCACGCAACATACACTGAACGTACCGCAAAAAGGCCCAATTTGCAAAATAATCGCACCTGAGACATAAAATATTCGGCTGCAAGTATCCGTCGTTTTGTTTTTTTTATTACCTTTGCACCCATAAACACCGTAAGCATGCCACCTTGGCTCAGTTGGTAGAGCAACGCA
>DFKL01000107.1 GCA_002373535.1 Prevotellaceae bacterium UBA3646
TGTGGTGTGTGTGTGCCATGTCAATCCTGACGGTGACGCGCTGGGCAGCACGTTGGCTATATGGCACTGGATGCGTGCGCTGGGTAAGGAGTGTCGTGTGGTCGTTCCTAACGGATTCCCGGATTTCCTAGCGTGGTTGCCTGGTGCCGGTGAGATTGTACGGTATGACAAGCGCAAGGCTGAGGCTGAGGGTATCCTGGCCGAGGCTGACCTGATGTGGGTGTGTGACCTGAATGCTCCTAAGCGTGTGCTGGAGATGGAGGACGCTGTCGTCCAGAGTCCGGCGGGCAAGGTGATGGTGGACCATCATCTGGATCCTGATGATTTTTGTGACTTGGTCATATCCGAGCCGAGCATGTGTGCAACGTGCGAGCTGCTGTGCCACGTTATGTATCAGGCTGGCGTGCTGCAGGAGGCGGAGACGGATATGGCGGTGTGCCTGTACACGGGGCTGATGACGGATACAGGCGCATTTACGTTCAACAGCAACCGTCCGGTGATATTCGAGTGTGTGAGCCATCTGCTGGAGAGGGGAGTGGACAAGGACCGTATTTACAGGAACGTGATGTGGACGGCTACTCCGGCGCGTATGCGCCTGATAGGATATATGCTGTATGTGAAGATGGAGATTCAGAAGGGGGTGCATGCTTCGCTCATGACGCTGACGAACAGGGAGCGTCGTATGCTTGGCGTGAAGAATGGCGATACTGAGGGTGTGGTGAACATGCCGTTGCAGATTGGGGGGATGCGTCTGTCGGCCTTGCTGAGCGAGGATACGGAGCATAGGAACGTGATTCGTGTGTCGCTGCGCAGCGTGGATGATTTCCCGTGCAACGAGATGAGTGCGAGGTTCTTCAACGGCGGAGGTCATGTGAATGCTGCCGGAGGCAGGCTGGAGTGCTCGATGGACGAGGCGGTAAGGCGCTTTCACGAGGCTGTAAGGTTTTACGAGTCCAGACTCAGGTAGGAAGATACGGGAGGGAATTTATGTCGTATTTAAAGATAAATTTGTATATTTGTGCCCGAAAGGAACATTGCAGATGAAAAAATACTTAGTTCTGTGTCTTGCGATGATTGTCACGGCTATAGCTGTAGTGTCGTGTGGTCAGTCTGCAACTTCGTATGCCGAGCAGAAGAGGCGTGAGTCGAAGGTGGTGGAAAGTTTCCTGAAGCGTGACGTGGTGCTGATGCATCGTGGCGATACGTTGTTGCATGTGGGCAAGATAACGGTGATAAGCGAGGAGGACTTCGTTAACCAGGACAGCACTACTGACGTGGGTCTGAACGAGTATGTGCGCTTTGCGCGTACCGGTATATATATGCAGATTGTGAGGAAGGGTACGGGTTCTTACATAGGTGAAAACGAGACCAGACGTGTGAGTGCGCGTTTCTGGGAGTATAACATAATGGGTGACTCGCTGCAGCTGAGCAATACGAATTCTGCGTATATAGCCAACCCCGAGGTTATGAATATAAGTAACAACTATGGTACGTTCAGCGGCAGCTATGACACGTCTTCGGCATTAGGCTCGCTTATATACAATATGTATGGCAGCAGCAGTGTCATAGCGGGGTGGCTTGCGGCAATGCCGTATCTGCGTCTCGGCAGACAGAATAGCGAGGTGGGTGTTGCAAAGGTCCGCCTGATTGTTCCGCACAGCCAGGGGCAGCTTCATGCCACGACCAACGTGTACCCTTGTTTTTACGAATTGGTGCTGACTGGAAGCTGATGATATATATACATGTACCTTTCTGCAAGTCGCGGTGTCATTACTGCGACTTTTTTTCTTCCGTAAGCGGCGGGTTGAGACAGAGGTATGTGGGTGCTTTGTGCGGGGAGGTACGTACCCGTTGGGACGAGATAGCTGCTTCGGGTTCTGATACTGTATATATAGGCGGCGGTACTCCGTCGCAACTGACCGGTGACCAGCTGCTGCGGATCTTCTCTGTATTGCCTGATGTATGCGACGGTGCTGAAGTGACCATAGAGGTTAATCCTGACGATGTAGACCGGGGGTATGTGGAGGCTTTGCGTAAGACTCCGGTAAATCGTGTGTCTGTAGGTGTGCAGTCGTTGGATGATGGTGTGCTGAGAGGTATAAACCGCAGGCATACGGCGAGTGATGCCGTAAGGGCTGTGGGGCTGCTGCGCGAGTCGGGATATACTAATATAAGCGTGGATCTGATGTATGGCTTGCCTGGGCAAACAATGGAGAAGTGGAAGCGTGACGTGGAGGGGGTGCTGACACTGGACGTGCCGCATGTGAGTGCCTATTCGTTGCAATGGGAGGAGGGTACCGTGCTGGCTGCCATGCGTGACAGAGGTGATGTGGAGGAGGTTGACGAGGACACGTCGCTGGAGATGTATAGGTATTTGTGTGACAGGATGGATATGTGTGGAATGGTGCATTACGAGATAAGCAATTTCTGCAAGCCTGGCATGCATTCACGCCATAACAGCGGTTACTGGAAGGAGTGCCCCTATGTAGGGCTCGGGCCTGGTGCCCACAGCTATGACGGTCATCGTGTCCGTCGTAGCAACAATGCGGACCTGGCTGCATATTGCGACGGGCATGTGTTGTTTGAGGAGGAGTACCTTACGGATGAAGAACTGTATGACGAGCTGGTAATGAAGCGGCTGCGTACCAGTGCGGGAATTTGTATCGACGAGGTGCCTGCGGAGTATGCCGGATATATGCTGCGGATGGCTGAGGGACATGTGCGTTCGGGAAGACTGGTGCTCAGTGACGGATGTCTGCGCCTGAGTCGTGAGGGCATTTTCGTGTCGAACGACATTATGTCGGACTTGATGTTGTAAAACATAGTCCGCGCGGTCTCTGGTGTCGGGTATTTTGTGTATTTTTATACCCGGTTTGAAACTTGATTTGATACAAAAAACAATTTAAATACCGATACTATGAAAGTTTATCAGACACAGGAGATCAAGAACATTGCCCTGTTGGGTAATGATGGCAGTGGCAAGACGACATTGACCGAGAGCCTGCTCTTTGAGGCCGGATTGATAAGTCGTCGCGGCCGTATTACACAGCGTAACACGGTGAGTGACTATTTCCCTGTAGAACAGGAGTATGGCTATAGTGTATTCAGCACGGTCTACCACGTGGAGTGGAATAACAAGAAACTGAACATAATCGACTGCCCGGGCAGTGATGACTTCGTAGGTGCTGCCCTGACGGCCATGAATGTATGTGATACTACTATCCTGCTACTGAAAGGTGCAAACGGCGTTGAGGTCGGTACGCAGAATCATTTCCGCTATACGGAGAAGCTGGGCAAGCCTGTGATATTCCTTGTCAACCAGCTGGATGACGAGAATACGGACTACGACCATGTCCTGGAGCAGCTTACGGAGATATATGGCAGCAAGGTCGTGCCGATTCAGTACCCGATAGAGTGCGGTCCTGGTTTCAACAGCTTGATTGACGTTCTCCTGATGAAGAAGTATTCGTGGGGTCCCGAGGGTGGTGCTCCGACCATTGAGGAGGTTCCTGCCGACCAGATGGAGAAGGCCATGGAGATGCACAAGGCTTTGGTGGAGGCTGCCGCCGAGCATGACGAGGCTCTGATGGAGAAGTTCTTCGAGAGTGAGACGCTGACGGAGGATGAGATGCGCGAGGGTATCCGCAAGGGTCTGGCTTCGCGTGGCATGTTTCCTGTGTTCTGTGTATGTGCCGGCAAGGATATGGGTGTGCGCCGCC
Organism: Prevotellaceae bacterium UBA3646; assembly: GCA_002373535.1. Lineage (GTDB taxonomy): Bacteria > Bacteroidota > Bacteroidia > Bacteroidales > Bacteroidaceae > Physcousia. The sequence goes on from DFKL01000107.1 coordinate 3,720, forward strand.
TGATGGAGTTCCTGGG
>DFKL01000023.1 GCA_002373535.1 Prevotellaceae bacterium UBA3646
GCACGGGCGCTGATAGCCTCGTTGCGGAACACGCGGCCAGGCGCAATTATGCGTATAGGAGGCTTGTTGTTTTCCATTACACGCACCTGCACCGACGAGGTGTGTGTACGGAGTGCCACTTCCTGGCGTCCTTCCTCTTTCTCTACAAAGAAAGTGTCCTGCATGTCGCGTGCCGGGTGGTCATCGGCAAAGTTCATGCTGCTGTATACGTGCCAGTCGTCTTCTATCTCAGGTCCTTCCGCCAAGGTGAATCCCAGGCGTGAGAAGATGTCGACGATCTCGTTCTTCACGATTGTCAGTGGATGGCGGGTGCCCAGAGGTATGGGGTATGGGGTGCGGGTGAGGTCTATTGCAGGGCCTGACGTCTCGGTCGTAGCAGCATCGTCCTTGAGGTTGTTGATACGTTCGGTGAGTGCCTGCTTGAGTGTATTCAGCTTCTGGCCCACTTCGCGCTTCCTTTCGGGGGCGACGCTCCTGAACTCTTCCATCAGGTCGTTAATGATTCCTTTTCGGCCCAGATATTTGATGCGGAGTTTCTCTGCTTCCTCGGCGTTGCGTGCGTGCATCTCGGCCACATCGGCCATCAGTTTCTCTATCTTGTCCAGCATAATTCTTCTAATTTTCGGCAAAGTTAATAAATATCGCGGAGAATTGTAATAAATGTCATGGGAAATGTTTAATTTTGCGCAGTTTTAGGTACATAGCATATAATGTCAAGAAGAATCTTGGGCGCATTTGCTTTGTTCATGGATATTTGTCTGGGCGGATGCAAATGGGGTGGTGAGACCAGAACCGAAGAGTCGGCTAAGGATACAACCACGACAGACAGCGTAGTTGCGGCGGAACCTGCCTCTCCGGAGGAGGAGATGCTGGAGGAGGCGGCACGCAATCCTCGTGTGGACGAATTGTTTGATGATTTCCTGTACACCTTCACGCGTGCACGTGGATTTCGCAACTCGCGTATCCACTTTCCTGTGACAGTCACGGAGACGGACGGGACGGTACGTCGTGAGAACAGTCGCGAGTGGAGAGACGACATGTCCTTCATGAACGGCGAGTATACGACCAGGTTCTATACATCGGAGCAGCAGAGCGACTATGACGAGGATACGACCCTGGTCCGTGCCACTGTGGAGAAGATAGACTTGCATGCCGGGACGATAGTCTCTTATGTGTTCCGGCGCATGGAGGGCAAATGGATGCTGACTTCCTGTCAGCACCAGCACATAGAAGAGTCTGACATGGCGGATTTCCTTCAGTTTTATTCGGCCTTCAGTACGGACAGCCTGTATCGTCATGAGAGTGTCGCAGAGAATCTTAGGGTGTCGATGATGGATCCGGACAACGACGACCAGAAGGTTGACGGAATTATCCGGAAGGAACAGTTCAGTACTATATGCCCGGAGGTGCCTAACGGTACTATTACCAATATTCGTTTCGGACAGGACTATGCCGGTGCCCAGACCGTTCTGATGCAGAAGACGGGGCAGGGGAACGGCTTGTGCGAGATTTTTACATTCGAGAAGGGACGTGACGGATGGAAATTGGTGAATTATGAGAATTAGCGGCAAAGGACAATATTGTTAATACCATACCTACAGATGGAATATACCGACGTATCACTGAAACCGTACAATACTTTTGGCATCGATGTCCGTGCCAGGCGTCTGGTCGTGTATGACGACATAGAGGAGCTGAGGCGTGTGATAGCTGCACGTGAGGGATTGGATGCCACTCCGGTACTGCACATCGGGAGCGGCAGCAACCTGTTGTTCCTTGGTGACTATGAGGGGCTGGTGCTGTACTGCAATATCAGGAACCTGGATGTTGTCCGGGAAGACGGGGACAGTATGATCCTTAACGTCGGGGCAGGATGGATAATGGATGATTTCATTGCCGAATGTGTACGTAACAGATGGTATGGACTGGAGAACCTCAGCCACATCCCCGGTCAGGTAGGGGCGAGTGCCGTACAGAATATCGGGGCATACGGTGTGGAGGCTGCTGACAATATCGTGTCTGTCCATTGTGTCGATCTGAATGACGGCTCTGCCCGTACTTTCCTGAAGACAGAATGTAACTACGGCTATCGTCACAGTATCTTCAAGGAAGACGGTGTCCGTGGCCGGTATGCTGTGGTCAGTGTAGACTACAGACTGAGCAGGAAATTCGTTCCCCGCCTTGAGTACGGAGGCGTTCTCAAGGCCTTGGAAGAGAACCATATTTCGGTTTCGGCAGATGTTCCACCAGGGTGGAGACCTCTGACGGCGCAAAACCTGCGTGAGACGATTATCGGTATCCGCCGGCAAAAGTTGCCTGACCCCAAGATCCTCGGCAACGCAGGCAGTTTCTTCATGAATCCGGTTATACCAAAGGCTCAGTTCGACGTGCTTAGGACAGAATTTCCAGATATGCCGTCGTACGTTGTGGATGAGGAGCGTGTGAAGGTACCGGCTGGGTGGATGATAGAGCAGTGCGGTTGGAAGGGTCGTTCCCTTGGTCGTGCGGCCGTGCATGACAGGCAGGCCCTGGTGCTTGTAAACAAGGGTGGAGCGACAGGTAAGGATATCGTTGCTCTCTGTGAGGCGATACGTGCCTCGGTGCTGAGTAGGTTCGGAATTACGATCAGCCCCGAGGTAAACTTCATATAGTCAGTCCGAGTCCGTCGTAGGCAAGGTGTATGTCTTTCGGGAGCATGGCTTCTTCGTCGGCATGGCATCCCATGTGATGCGACATGTGTATCAGGTATGTGGGAATGGTGTCGCGGCCGTTCAGGGCTGCAATACGTCTTGAGAAGTCGCAGGCTTGCTCTACCGTCTGGTGTGTGGGATGCTCGTAGTGCCTTAGTCCATTGACGACCAGCAGTTTTATTCCCTCCAGCAGCTTGACGCTTTCTTCCTCGATGTCTGTCATGTCCGTGATATATCCTATGTCACCCACGCGATAACCCATTATGGGTAGTTTGCCGTGCATGACTTTCAGGGCAGTGACCTTGATGTCGCCGACCATTATTACGTCGTGTGGTTTTATGTCGTGCAGTTCCAGTCTGGGTATTCCCGGATATGTGTGACTGACCAGACAGTATGGCAGGCGTTCCCTCAGGTGCTGCGCACAAAACGGATCGGCGTACATATGTGTCTCTGGCCTGTGGTAGGTGAATGGCCTCAGGTCGTCAATGCCTCCTACATGGTCGTAGTGCTCGTGTGTAATAAAGACTGCGTCGAAAGGCTTGTCCCAATCTATACGCAGCATCTGTTCACGGAAGTCGGGTCCGCAGTCTATCAGGATGTGTGTGTCTCCGCTCTCGAACAGGGCCGAGCAGCGCAGCCGCTTGTCATGCGGGTCGGGGCTTGAACATACGGGGCAGTGACATCCCGGTTGCGGTATTCCGCAACTGGTTCCCGTCCCCAGAAAAGTCATCTTCATCATGGTTTCTCGGGGAATGTCTTGCCTTCGCGTATAATCTCCAGCGAACGCTGTATGGCAGGATCGTCCTGGTTCAGGAACTGCAGGTATTCCTTCATGTCCATGGCATTGTATATAATGCCGCTGTATATGGCACGGCGGAACAGTGGTGTGCTGCGCGCAAGCATCAGGTTGCGGCGCTGCAGGCCGTGTTCCTGTCCGTATTGGGCAAACTTCTCCAGTAATCCCTGTCCGTCCATCCATTTCACTATTTCTGCTACGCTTTTCATCTTGTTCAGCTTCTGGCGGTTGTTGTCCACGACCTCGAAGCAGAACTGGGGGATAAGGCCGGTGTATGCGGCCTGCTTGTAGTATGACGTGATGTTTGTGCTGTCCTCCGGAACGAATATGTCTGGACGTATTCCGCCGCCGCCGTATACGACACGGCCCAGTGTGGTCTTGAACTCTGGACCGTCCTGCTTGATGCTGTCCTCGTTGAAGAACTCTCCGCGTTCGTAACGCATGAGCAGGTCTTTTTCGTAGTCCTCTCCGTGACCTTTTGCATACGGCTTCTGGATGCAGCGTCCGCTCGGGGTGTAATAGCGTGCTATAGTCAGTCGAACGACGCTTCCGTCGCGGAATTCCATAGGCTGCTGTACCAGCCCCTTGCCGAAACTGCGCCGTCCGACTACGATACCGCGGTCGTTGTCTTGTATTGCACCTGCGAATATCTCGCTGGCCGACGCGCTCATCTCGTCTACGAGAACTACGACTGGCAGTTTCTGGAAACTGCCTCTACCGTCGCTCCGGTAGTCTTCTCTCGGACACTTCCGGCCCTCGGTGTATACGACAAGGCGGTTTGCAGGCAGGAACTCGTTGACCATCTGGATGGCTATGTGCATGTATCCGCCACGATTACCTCTGAGGTCTATAATCAGGGACTTCATTCCGCGTATGTTCAACTCTGCCAGTGAACTCAGCATCTCTGCATAGGTCTGTTCACCGAAACTCTTTACGCGTATATAGCCTACACCGTTTTCTATCATATATGTGGCGTCGATGCTCTCTATGGGGATTTCACCTCGTACGACGTCGAAAGACAAAGGTTTCGTGTGGCCGTGTCGTTTGACTGTAAGCTTGACGTGTGAGCCGTTCTCTCCCTTCAGGTTCTTCATCACTTCGTCGGATTCCATCTTGACCAGGGATTTCTTGTCAGCCTTCAGGATGCGGTCGCCGGCCAGCAGTCCGGACTTCTCGGCAGGTCCGCCGTGGATGACGCTCATCACCATTACGGTATCATGCTCCATGCGGAAACTTACTCCTATACCGGAGAACGAGCCTTTCAGGTCCTCTTGTGCCTGCTGTGCCTCGCTGGCTGGTATGTAGGCAGAGTGAGGATCAAGTTCTGCAAGGATCTGGGGCATGGCATCCTCGACCAGGGTGTTCATGTCCACGGTATCTACGTAGTTATTGTCTATGAGCTGCAACAGATAGTTGAGCTTGTTGCTGCCAACATTTATGATATTCAGTCTGTTACCGCTGAAATGTGAAGCAAAAAATGAACCGATTAAGACGCCGATGACCATGCTTGTGGCCATGAGCAGGGGAAACATTCTATTCTTTTTCATCGTCTGCAAGTGGAAGATATTCAACTGTTATTCCGGCACGTCTCAGCAGGTCTATGCCGTCGCTCAGACGGTATTCCCGGCCGTATACCACGCGCTTTATCCCGGACTGGATAATCAGTTTGCTGCACTCTATACACGGCGAGTCGGTAACATACAGCGTGGCTCCGTCCGAATTGTTGCCGCTACGTGCTATTTTGGTGATGGCATTTGCCTCGGCGTGCAAGACGTATGGGAATGTTACGTTATTCTCCTCGCAAATGTTTGGGAAACCGCTGGGCGTACCATTGTAGCCGTCCGAGATTATCATCTTGTCCTTCACAATCAGGGCTCCCACCTGCCTGCGCTTGCAGTAGCTGTTCTCGCTCCAGATTTGTGCCATCCGCAGATATCTGCGATCCAATATGCTGCTGTTCTTCATATCTATTATTCCTTTATTCCGTTCCGTCTCAGCAAAGCGTCAATCGATGGCTCGCTGCCCTTGAAATTCCTGTACAATACCATGGGATGCTCGCTGCGGCCTCGTGACAGTATTTCCTTGCGGAAGCGATTTGCCGTCTCACGGTTGAAGATCCCTTCCTCCTGAAATACGCTATATGCATCGGCATCCAGGACCTCGGCCCATTTGTAGCTATAGTATCCGGCAGCATATCCTCCGCTCATTATATGGCCGAAGCGTACACTCATGCAGCTGTCCTTGAGCGAAGGCAGCACCATTGCGCGGTTCCATGCATTATGCTCGTATTCCCTGATGTCTGTGTCCTCTGGCAGTTCATGCTGTCGTGTGTAGTATGCCATATCCAGCAGGCAGAAGCTTACCTGGCGGCAGCATGCATATCCGCATTGGAAGTTGCGGGCCTTGCGGATACGGTCTATCAGTTCCGTCGGCATAGGCTCGCCTGTCTTGTAGTGGAAGGCAAATGTTTGCAGGAATTCCGGCTCGACGGCATAGTTCTCCATAAACTGGCTGGGAAGCTCCACGAAATCCCAGTAGACGTTCGTACATGAAAGAGCCTCGAACCTGACGTCAGAGAACGTGGCGTGCATGGCGTGTCCAAACTCGTGCAGGAAGGTCTCAACCTCGCCGAGTGTCAGCAGCGAAGGACGCTCCTTCGTAGGCTTTGTCAGGTTCATCACGATGCTCACTATCGGGCGTATATTCTCGCCGTCCTCCTCGATCCACTGCTCACGGTATGTCGTCATCCAGGCACCGGACTGCTTGTTCTCGCGTGGATGGAAGTCTGCCAGCAATACAGCCAGGAAGCGGCCGTCGCTATCCAATATCCGGTATGCGTCTACGTCTGGATGATAGACCGGGATGTCGTCAGCCTTCTGGAACGAAATCCCATACAGACGCTGTGCAAGCCCGAATACCCCTTCCTTTACACGCTCCAATGGCAGGTAGGGGCGCAGCATCTCGCTGTCGATGTTGAAGCGTCGTATCTTCAGCAGGTAGCCGTAGTGGCTGAAGTCCCAGGGTTCCAAGTGAAAATCCTCACCCTCTATCTCTCTTGCCAGTATCTCGACGTCGGCAACCTCAGCCTGTGCGACAGGCATATAGGCCTCCAGCAGACGGTCCAAGAGATTCGTTACGTGTGCAGTGTCACCAGCCATGCGGCGCTCCAGGATGAAGTCGGCATACGTCTTGTACCCCATTAGCCTGGCCAGTTCCAGACGCAGGTTCACGATCCGGCGTACGATGGACATGTTGTTGTTCTCGTTGTCGTGAGTACAAATCGTGTTCATCGCATTGTACAGCTTTTCGCGCAAGTCGCGGCGCTCGCTGTATTGCATGAACGGGCCGTAGCTCGGAGCCTGCAGTGTCACCACCCAGCCGTCCATGTTGCGTGACTCCGCTTCGTGCCTTGCTGCTGCAATGGCACTTTCCGGCAGTCCTTCCAGTTCGGATTCGTCGGTCAGATGCATCGTGAAGGCATTGGTGTCATGCAACTCGTTTTGCGAGAACTGCAATGTCAGCATCGACAATTCCGTGCGTATCTCGGCCAGACGCGCCTTCTTTTCCTTTGGCAGGTCGGCGCCGGAGCGCAGGAATCCGTCATAGATTTTCTCCATTAGCAGCTTCTCCTCGCTGTCAAGTTCGTCGCGTTTCTCCCACACCCTCTTGATGCGCTTGAACAGAGCCTCGTTCATGGTGATGGCGTTGCTGTGTTCGCTCAGCAACGGCGACATCTTCTGTGACAACTCCTCCATCTCGGGGCTGTTGCATGCCCCCAGCAGGTTGAAGAACACACTGGTTACGTTTTCCAGCATTTCGCCCGTCTTGGGCAGGATGGTGTTCTGGAACGTAGGTTCCTCAGGATTGTTCACCAAGGCGTCTATCGCCTCACGCTCGCGACGCATGCCCTCCAGCATCGCTTCCTCATAGTGTTCAAACCTGATTTCGTCAAATGGAGGAACCTCGTGAGGAGTTCCGTATTTCTTTCTGAAGAATGGATTGTCGGCCATTTCCTGTATGATATTTTTTCTTGTCTATATATTGCAGAATGTAATTCTGCCTCTCGTTATCCTTATCTTTCCTTCGTCCTGCATCCTGTGCAGGGTATGTGATACGTTCAGCCTCGTCTCGCGGACTATGGCAGCCAGAGACTCCATATTTATGTCCAGGACCTTTTCGCCGCCGGCATTCAGCTGAATGCTGCGTACGAAACGCGTTATATGCTCCTCTACAGTGCATGTGGCACGCTCCGTCGCGGCATTGTTGTGCTTTTCCAGACGCGATGCCATTCGTCCCAGCAGGTTGATGCGGAAGATCTCATTATTCATCAGAGTCCGCATCACGTGTTCGCGGCTGACCACCACCATCTTGGCATCCGTCGTAGCCTTGTAGCTCCTGGCATATCGCTGGCTCAGGCTCCAAACAGCCTCTTCCTCGATAACCTGCCCGGCATATATTCTTTCCGTCAGCTTCCAGTCATCTGCAGTCATGCTGCACTCCATCTCGCCCTCCATGAGCATCGACAGTGTCCTGCAATACTCCCCCTGGCCTATCACCACGCCCTCGTCCTTCTCTACGGACACTATCCGCATTACGTGCCTCTCCTGCCAGTCCAGCAGGACGTCAGCGCCGATGCCCTGCAAAAGGGGTAGGGAAGAAAGCGAGGAGTAATACATTGGCTCGTCCTGCTATTGTCCGATGTTACTCCATGTCCTGTAGTCACCCGTCTCGTCAGCATAAATCAGGTAAGCCTTCAGTTCCGGATGGTCTTTCAGTACCCTCTTGGCCTTCTCCAGTCCCATCACCATGAAACTGGTGGCATATCCGTCGGCCAATGCACATGAAGGAGCCAGGACGGTGCTGGACAGTATGCTGTGCTGTACAGGATAGCCCGTCTTCGGGTCAATCGTATGTGCAACTTTGCGGCCGTCCTTCGTAACGTAGAAGTTCCTGTAGTTGCCGCTTGTGGCCATGGCAGCCTCATGCTCCTCAATCGTCTTCTGTATATCGTTGTTCACGCTCGTGCTGTCTTCCACGGGACTGTTGATGCCTATTACCCACGCCTTGCCGTTGGGGTTGTTGCCGGCAG
>DFKL01000166.1 GCA_002373535.1 Prevotellaceae bacterium UBA3646
TATGTGATGTATATGTGATGTATATGCGATGTATATGCGACATGGAGGTGAAACGGCCTTGATTATTTAGCCTTCAGCGGTTTATGGGCCCGAATCGGCGCAACATCCCGATACTTGGAGAAGAAAGGTGATGTAAATATCTTTCAACACAAGACACATACACCATGCTGATTGAGAAAACTTTGTATCGGTGCTGAGTAAAGAAGATGTGACTATGTCATCTTGTCTTTTGCTCTACAAGGTGGTATAGGGTAGGGGCCTTGACGAGCTTGCGGCCTGCAGCGCGCTTGATGACGGTCGTTCCCTGGAGAGTCAGCGTCCAGGTGGTATCTGATGTCTGCCGGAGGCGTGCGGCCTGTGTCTCGCTGCCGAGGTCGTTGCTGAGGTGAATGGTGACGGTGCCAGGTTCGTCCTGACTGAAGCTGGTGAGGGCCCAGACACCGTAGATGTATGGCTGGTCCCTCCGCTCCTTCCATCCGCCGAAATATCCGTGAAACAGGCCGAAGCCTTCCATGCCGGGGACTGGTACTGACTCGGCATTGAGGTCATAGCGGAGCATAATATGCTCGTCTGGGTCGACAAGGGTTCTTTGCTGTGCTGATGCAGTGTGTGCAAGGGTGACGATGATCAACGGGAGCAGTATGTGCCGGTAGTATGATTTCATGTGCAACTTGTTGTCTTGTGGTTGTGTGATATGTTGTTTGACGGTTTAAAGATATATGAATTAAGTGTATTCTATACAAATGTTTTAGATTTCTTTTGTCTTGTTAAATAAATATTGTACCTTTGCACGGGAAAATGCTTTAAAAATAGCATTATTTAACATATCTGAAATGGCTAAAACTACTAATACGGCGGATTTTATTTTTGAGTCCAGTTGGGAGGTCTGCAACAAGATGGGCGGAATCTACACGGTGTTGTCGACCCGTGCAAAGACTATGCAGGGATTGCTGCAGGACAGGGTCGTCTTTATCGGTCCTGACCTTTGGGAGGGCAAGGAGAATCCGTTGTTCAAGGAGGATAGGGGCGTACTGAAGCCGTGGGTTGCAAAGGCCGGGAAGGAGGGACTGAAAGTGCGTACGGGGCGCTGGAACATTCCTGGAGAACCGATAGTGGTTCTGGTGGATTTCAGGCCTTATTTCGAAAAGCGCAACGAGCTGTATGGCGAGTTGTGGGAGATTGCCGGCGTGGACAGTACGAGGGCGTACGGCGACTATGACGAGGCAAACATGTTCTCGTATGCTGCCGCACTGGTGGTGGAGAGCATCTACCGCAACATGCTGGAGAAGAAATACAGGAACGTCGTGTACCAGTGCCACGAGTGGATGTGCTGCCTGGGGGCTATGTTCATACAGAAGCGAGTGCCTGAGATTGCTACGATATTCACTACGCATGCCACTACGATCGGGCGCAGCATTGCCGGCAACAACAAACCTCTGTATGACTACCTGTGGGCGTACAACGGTTCGCAGATGGCTGAGGAACTGCATGTGGAGGCCAAGCACAGCCTGGAGCGTGAGACGGCTCACAGGGTTGACTGCTTTACCACGGTGAGCAGTGTGACAGGACGTGAGTGCGAGGAGTTGCTGGACGTGAAGTGTCCGGTGATCCTGCCTAACGGATTCGAGGCTGACTTCGTGCCCAAGGGGGCGGCGTTTGCCAAGACGCGTGCAGCGGCCAGAAAGCGTATATTCGACGTGGCAAATGCCTTGACTGGACAGAAGTTCGGTGACGATACGCTGATCGTGGCCACGAGCGGCAGGTATGAGTTCCGCAACAAGGGTATCGATGTGTTCCTGGAGGCTATGAACAGGAGTCTGAGGAACGAGCATCTGACGAGACAGGTGCTGGCTCTGGTGCAGGTTCCTGCCTGGGTGGGCGAGCCTCGTGCCGACCTGAGGGAGCGTTTGGCGCTGATAGACGGTGGCGGGACAGAGGTGCAGCCGTACACAGATGGTCTGGACTGTCCCATTATTACGCATGACCTGCATAACATGGACAGTGACAGCGTCACGGGTATGCTGAAGTACTTTGACATGTGGAACCGCCCTGAGGACAAGGTGAAGGTAATCTTCATCCCTTGTTATCTGGACGGCAAGGACGGCATCTTTGGCCGTACGTACTATGACATGCTGATTGGTAACGACCTGAGTGTGTATCCGTCGTACTACGAACCTTGGGGATATACGCCGCTGGAGAGCATTGCCTTTCACGTGCCTTGCATCACGACGAGCCTGAGCGGTTTCGGCATGTGGGCCGACAGCGTGAGGGGCGAAGGCTGCGGTATAGCGGATGGCGTAGAGGTAATACCGCGTACGGACTATAACTATAGTGAGGTGGCCGACCGCATAAAGGATTGCGTGGCCATGTACGGCGCTTTGCCTGATGCCGACGTGGAGAAGGCAAGGAAGGCGGCTGCCGCGCTGAGCAGGAAGGCTTTGTGGAAAAACTTTATCAAGTACTATCTGAAGGCTTATGAGGTGGCTCTGCATAGGCGTGACGAGAGAATGGGATATTCTGGCGTGAAGTAATATATATTATCTGAAGAAATAGAATTCAACCTAACTGTTTTATAAAAATTATGAGAATTAAAGCAAGTAATGCCAATGTTGCTGCATGGAGGAACGTTACGGCTAAGAGTAACATCCCGGCAGAGTTGGACAAGTTGAACGAGCTGGCTCACAACATGTGGTGGGCGTGGAACCATGATGCTCGCAGTCTGTTCACAATGCTGGACGAGGAGCTGTATGCCGAGTGTGGACAGAATCCGGTGCTGATGCTGGAGCGTCTGTCTCACGAGAAGATGGAACAGCTGGCCAAGGACAAGAAAGTTGTGAAGAAGATGAACGACGTGTATGCGCAGTTCCGTGCGTATATGGACGTAAAGCCTGACAGCAGCCGTGCAAGTGTGGCTTACCTGTGTATGGAATATGGCCTGAACCAGGTGCTGAAGATATATTCAGGCGGCTTGGGCATCCTGGCAGGCGACTATATCAAGGAGGCTTCGGACTCCAACGTGGACATGTGTGCAGTGGGTTTCCTGTATCGCTACGGCTATTTTACACAGACCCTGAGCATGGACGGTCAGCAGGTGGCCAACTATGAGCCGCAGAACTTCGGTTCGCTGCCTATAGAGCAGCAGCTGGACGAGAACGGCATGCCAATGGTGCTGGACGTTCCTTATATGGATTATCACGTGCATGCGTACGTATGGCGTGTGAACGTGGGCAGGGTGAAGCTGTACCTGCTGGATACGGATAATGACATGAACAGTGAGTTTGACCGTCCTATAACGCATGCCTTGTACGGCGGCGACTGGGAGAACCGCCTGAAGCAGG
>DFKL01000162.1 GCA_002373535.1 Prevotellaceae bacterium UBA3646
GCACAGGCGCAGATAGAAGCAGCCAACAAGGCAGCAGCAGCCAACAGCGCAGCCAATGCCGCATATCAGGAATACCTGCGCAAGAAAGCAGCCGAAGAAGCCTTCTGGCGCGGAAGCAAGAAATAAGCTAAATTCTTACCACGTCGCAGAAAGCAGAGTAATTCTGCTCCACGCGAGCCAACTGATAAGGTGCGAGGTGCAACGAGAAAGTACCTCGCACCTCTTTTATGTCATAGCTTAGACGGATGATACTCGCTACGTTAAAGCTCAACGAATCACCCTTCCGCATCAGATAGCTACATGTACGCGACAGAAGAGCTCTGTCATGCTCCACATAACGCAACGCACCAAGCAAGACAAAATAGGCAGAACGCGAATTGACCTGCAGCAGATATTGTATCCATTCTCCGGCATCGGCAAGCCCACACCTTACAAGCAACAGTCTCACATCCTCCGGAGCATCAGCCACGGGCAGCAAGGCCAACAGAGCCTTACGCCTGTCCACGTCCGTCATCTCTCCTGCAATCAGGCCTACGCAATCACCCAGCCCCGACCTGCCGGCGGCAATACGCTGTACCAGGACCTTTAACAAGCATCCCAGCCACGCACGATTGTCTGCGCGGAACAATGCCACGAACAAGGCATCAAACCTCTCAGTCTCCAACTCAGGCAACACCTCATTCTCCAGGCAGGCCTGAGCAACGCGTCGTCCCGCATTGCTCATACCGTCCAGATACCCTGTCAGCAATTCCGGCTCCTGGCACAGTTCCGACAATATGGCACGATTAGCAGTCAAGGAAATAGAGTCTTAGATGAAACATTCTGCACGCAAAGATACACAAATCCGTCAATATCCCCATCCCTCGTCTACCAAAAATTCCCACCGACTTCACATTCCTCACATTTTGCAGGAATATGCGTGACATACTGAGAACATCGGTACAGCAAGAGCTATACCGATGTTTGTCCACGAATTTTATTAACAATAATTCACATTCTACCCCCACAAACGCATCAAGCCGTGCCTCAGGCCCCCAGTTCCTTCATTCTGGCTATATATTTGCCGATGATGTCGAACTCAATGTTTACGATTGTTCCCACCTGGAACGTATGAAAGTTCGTATGCTCGTATGTATACGGGATTATACACACCTGAAACGTGTCCGATGTCGGCCTACAGACAGTCAGGCTTACACCGTTTATCGTAACTGAGCCTTTATCCACGCAGAAATATCCGCGCGACACCATCTCCGGCGTGGCCTTGTAGCGGAACGTATACATATGGCTGCCCTCCTGGTCCTCGATGGCAATACACTCCGCCGTCTGATCTACGTGTCCCTGCACGATATGACCGTCCAGACGACCGTTCATCATCATGGAACGCTCTACGTTCACCTCGTCACCTACTCCGAGCAAGCCGAGGTTGCTGCGTTCGAGAGTCTCACGCATGGCAGTGACGGTATACGCATCGTCATGTATCCCTACCACTGTCAGGCAGACCCCGTTGTGAGACACACTTTGGTCAATCTTCAAGTCGTCTACGAAAGGGCACGAAAGAGTCAGGTGAATATTGTCCAGTTCCTTTTCTATGCGCAGGACACGCGCTGTTGCTTCGACTATTCCACAGAACATATTTCTTTTTGATTTAGATTACGAATGACAAATATACACCAATATCGGCAATCTCGTGTTATTCTGACGGGAAATATAATTAAAAAATCAAAAAAAACTCCGGCTCCTGTATGCCGAACACGATGATTATTAAGATTTTGTTGTATTTTTGTGCGGGAAAAATATTATCTATAACTGCTACAAATATCATCAATTTATCCAGGAAATGAAAAGAATAATACTTTGCAGCCTTGCTTTGGCATCGTGCATGATGCTGAGGGCGCAAGCATGGACATTGGACGAATGCATCAAGTATGCCCTGCAGAACAATGTCGCCATCAACAAGAACCGTGTCGCAGAGGAGACAGGCAAGGCTACCATAAAACAGAACCAGGCAGCCCTGTGGCCGTCGGTCAGTTTCAGCACGGCGCACAACATGACATACCGTCCCATGGAGGGAGGCACGGCACGAAGCGAGGGAGGCGAAGTGGTCGTTTCAAGCAACAAGGTGACATACAACGGCTCTTATGGCATCAACATGAACTGGACAGTATGGAACGGCGGCGTGAACCACAAGAACGTGGAACAGCAGAAACTGCAGAACGAGATCAGCAGGCTTACCACAGAAACAAGCGAGCTGACCATACAGGAACAGATTGTCCAGTTGTACGTACAGATCATGTACACCCGTGAAGCAGTGAAAGTCAACGAAGAACTGCTGAAAGTCGCGGAAGCCCAGTACAATCGCGGCATACAGATGCACAAGCAGGGACAGATGGCAAAGGCCGACGTCATCCAATTGGAGGCACAGTTGCAGAACGCCAAGTACGACATAGTAAACAGCGAAACCCAGGTTAGCAACTTCAAGCGTCAGTTGAAGAACCTGCTGCAGTTGGATATCAACAGCAACTTCGACGTGACTGGCGACATCCCCGGTGACGAGAGACCCTTGGAACTGATTCCGGCGGCAGGCGAGGTCTATGCCCATGCCCTGACTACAAGGCCTGAGATTGAGAGCGCACAGAAGGGCATCGAGAATGCAGAGTTGCAATACGACATAGCCCGACGCGGCTACTACCCCACGGTCAGCGTAAACGCAAGTGTCAGCGATGCCCACAACTCAAACAGTACGTTTACCTACGGCGAGCAGTTCAAGAACAACCTGGGCCTTGGTGCAGGAGTCAGCGTCAGCGTACCAATCTGGGATGCCCGCAAGACACGCACGGCCAAGGAGAAGGCCCTGCTTCAGAAACAGACGGCAGAACTGAACCTTGAGGACAAGAAGAACGCACTCTCTAGCACAATCGAGCAATACTGGCTGAACGCAAGCAACGGACAGCAGAAATTCGTAGCGGCAGAAGCCAAGAACAAGAGCCAGCAAGAAAGCTACAAGCTTACCGACCAGCAATTCCGCAACGGCCTCAAGAACGTGGTGGACGTATTACAGAGCCGCAGCCTTGTATTGCAGGCAGCACAGGACAAGCTTCAGAGCAAATATACCACACTGCTAAACATGCAGTTGCTTAAGTTCTACATGGGAGAGAAAATGGATTTGTAAGACAAGCAGGAAAAACAATAAGCCAATTTTTAAGTTACGAGATATGAGAAAGACCCTGTTTTTTATGGCTGTTGCCGTAATGGCCTTGAGTGGATGCAAGAAGAAAACGCAGTTCACCTGTGAAGAGGAGGAAGTAATTAAGGGAGATATAGTTACCAGCGTCACGGCCACAGGTACTATCGAGCCTGTCACCAGTGTCGACGTAGGTACTCAGGTCAGCGGTATCGTGAGCAAGCTTTACGTGGACTACAACAGCGAGGTCAAGGCTGGCCAGGTTATCGCTGAATTGGACCGTACCAATCTGATTAGCGAACTGGAGTCAGCCCAGGCCACTCTGCGCAGCGCAGAGAGCGACCTGGCATACCAGAAGCTTAACTTCCAGCGTTTCAGCAACCTGTATCAGCAGGGATTGATCAGCACCAACGACTACGACAAGGCCAAACTGTCCTACGACCAGGCCGTCCAGACAGTAAACCAACGACGCGAAAACGTAAAGAAAGCACAGACCAACCTGGGATATGCGACGATTACCAGTCCTATCAACGGTGTCGTGCTGAGCAAGGAAGTCGAGGAGGGACAGACGGTGGCAGCAAGCTTCAACACCCCTACCCTGTTCAAGATTGCCCAGGACTTGACACAGATGCGTGTCATTGCCGACGTTGACGAGGCTGACATAGGCGAGGTACGCGAGGGACAACGCGTCACATTTACCGTAGATGCCTTTCCTGACGACACGTTCAGGGGAACAGTGTCTCAGGTACGCCAGCAGGCAACTACTACGAGCAACGTGGTAACTTATCAAGTGGTGATTACGGCACCTAACGACGACATGAAACTGAAGCCCGGACTGACAGCCAACGCTACTATATTCACGATGGAACTGAAGAATGCCGTTGCAATACCGAACAAGGCCCTGCGCTTCACGCCCAACGAGGAAACCCTCAACGAAGGTGAGGAGATACGGGACAAGGCAGGTTCCGGGAGCAAGGTATGGGTCAGGAAAAGCAACGTCTACGAGTCAGTTGAGGTAACAACAGGAACAAGCAACGGCGTCCTGACCGAGATCAAGAGCGGACTGACGCCAGGCACAAAGATTGTGGTAGCCTGCACATCCGACGAACCGGAGGCAACGACACAGGACAGCAACCCGTTCATGCCGAGGAGAAGGGACAAGAACAAGGAAAAAAAGGAAGATAAGTAATGTCTGAATTCAAACAGGAACCAAACTTTGACGCCCAAGGTCGCAAGTGTGTCATAGAACTACGGAACGTTAAGCGCAACTTCATCGTGGGCAGCGAGACGGTCCATGCACTGCGAGGCGTCTCATTCAAGATATACGAGGGAGAATTCGTGACCATCATGGGCACCTCGGGCTCAGGCAAGTCAACTCTGCTGAACCAACTGGGATGCCTGGACACGCCGACCAGCGGAGAATACTACCTGGACGGTGTGCCGGTTAAAGATATGAAAAGGTCGCAACGGGCCATCCTGCGTAACCGCAAGATAGGATTCGTCTTTCAGAACTACAACTTGCTGGCCAAGACGACGGCCGTGGAGAATGTGGAACTGCCGCTGATGTACAACAGGAACTATAGCGCCAAAGAACGTCGTCGTGCCGCAATCGAGGCTCTGGAAGCCGTTGGACTGGGAGACCGGCTGATGCACAAGAGCAACCAGATGTCCGGCGGTCAGATGCAACGTGTTGCAATTGCACGTGCCCTGGTTAACAATCCGGCAGTCCTCCTGGCGGACGAGGCTACGGGTAACCTGGACACTCGTACCAGTTTCGAGATGCTGGTACTGTTCCAGAAGCTGCATGCACAGGGACGTACCATCATCTTTGTCACTCACAACCCCGAGATTGCACAATACAGCAGCCGAAACATAATGTTACGCGACGGCAAGATTCGCGAAGATGTTCTCAACGACAATATTCTCAGTGCAGCCGAGGCTTTGGCTGCACTGCCCAAACCACAAGACGAATAATGAGCTTTACCAATCTACTACGGGTTGCGATAACTGCAATCCTGAGCAATAAGAGCCGCACGCTACTTAGCACGCTGGGCATCATAATCGGCGTTGCAGCCGTAATTGTTATGATGGCAATAGGCCAGGGCTCGAAGGAGAACGTGCGCAGCGAGTTGAGCAAGATGGGCACCAACCTGCTTACGATACGTCCGGGAAGCGACATGCGCGGCGGTGTACGTCAAGATCCCAGTACGCAGCAGACGCTGAAAATGGACGACTATGTCAGTATCCGGGAGAAGGCACATCTTATAACCCATGTCAGTCCAGAAGTCACATCTTCCGGACAAGTCATCTACGGATCGAACAACACCACTTCCAGCATGTACGGCGAGAGTCCTGAGTATATGGAGATCAAGCTGTGGAAGATTGAGGACGGCGAGTGTTTCACCGACGAGGACGTAAAGAAGAGCGCAAAGGTGTGCGTTGTGGGCAAGACAGTGGTCGAGGAATTGTTCGGTGACAAGAACTATGACTGCATCGGCAAGACCGTCCGCTTCAAGAGCATACCGTTCCGCATCGTGGGGGTGCTGAAATCCAAGGGATATAATTCCTGGGGCATGGATCAGGACAACGTGATGATCGCGCCCTATACGACGGTCATGAAACGCCTGTCGGCTCAGACATACTTCTCCAGTATTCAGATGAGTGCCATCAGCGAGGAACTCAGTGACGAAGCCATAGAGCAGGTTACGGCCATATTGCGTGAGAACCACAAGATCAAGGAAGGACAGGAGGATGACTTCAGTGTGCGTTCTCAACAGGAGATTATGGAGACTATGTCGTCAACGATGGACACGATTACGCTGATTCTGGTAGTGGCAGCTGCATTCTCGCTGTTGGTAGCAGGCATCGGTATCATGAACATCATGCTGGTTAGCGTTACCGAGCGTACCCGTGAGATTGGCTTGCGAATGAGCGTCGGGGCACGTGGCCGCGACATTAGCCGCCAGTTCCTGATAGAGAGCATAATGATCAGTCTTAGCGGAGGTATCATTGGCGTGGGACTGGGCTATCTGGCCAGTTGGACGGCCTCGGCAATAGGCCTGCCGTGCAGCGTGCCGCTGTGGGCGGTAATCCTGAGTTTCGGTGTCTGCGCTTTTATAGGTCTGTTGTTTGGCTATATCCCTGCCCGCAAGGCAGCCAGAATGGACCCAATCGAGGCAATCAGGTATGAATAGGCACATAATATGCTGTTCAGTCAACTAATATTACAAGCCCGTCGCTACGGATATCGGATATTATTAGTAAATTTGTGTCTGTAAACTAAAAACATTCTATATGTCTATGAAAAATCTTTTTCTGGTTCTGCTACTTGTAATACCCGTGTGTATATGTGCCAAGGGTAAACGTGACGACACTCCTTACCTGAAAGGTGCCGTTCCGATGGAGAACGGTATAGTGGTCTTTCGCAAGAGTTTCCGCATACCGACACAAAATGACACTCAGATCCGCGAGAACATGCTTTACTACGTCAAGGACGTATTGGTGGCAAACGGACTGAAAGACGCCTTCACCAGAATGCAGATGGGAGTGAATGGCGAGGATACCATAAGTGCCCGCGTTGAGGAATGGATGATCTTCGAGAAGAAGTTCCTGTATCTGGACAAGACCCGCTTCCGCTATCAGGTTAACGTGACGGTTAGCGACCAGCGTGTCAATATGTGGATTACACAGGTTTCATACTACTACCGCGAGAACTGGGACGAGATGCAGCCTACCGGCGAGGGAGGCGAGATACTGCGTGCCGAGGAGTGGATTGACGATGCTCATTGCCTGAACAAGAAAGGTAAGCTCGCCTGGGGCTCTGCACGTTTCCGCCGTAAGACGGTAGACCGTGTAAAGGCAATCTTTGACAATGCCATGGACATGTTCGAACAGAAGATTCAAGAACAGAAAGACCAGGAAGATGGCAAGGTCAAATTTGTCGAAGTCAAGAAACGTAAGTTCGTAGAGGAATAGTATTAAACAGTACTGGAGTTTGCAACATGAACCTGATTGATTTCCTGAACGCCTCTCCTGTCAGCTACCTGGCAGTCAGCACGGTTGCCCGGATATTGGATGATGCAGGATTCCGTCGTCTGGATGCCTGCAAGGAGATTCCTGCGCTGAAGCGTGGAGACAAGGTCTATTTTACGAAAAACGATTCGAGCATCTATGCAATGCACATTGGAGAACTGCCCTTACAGGACGGTTTCCACATGATCTGTGCACATTGCGACTCACCTACTTTCCACATCAAGCCCAATGCCATGATGGAGAGCGAGGGGGGGATAATCAGATTGAATACGGAAATCTACGGCGGAGCATTGATGCAGACATGGTTCGACCGGCCGCTAAGTATTGCAGGCAGGGTAATCATTGCCAGCGATAATCCCATGCAGCCTGAGACAAGGCTTCTCCACATACGCCGTCCCCTGTTGCAGATTCCCAATCTGGCAATACACTTCAACAGGCAGGCCAACGATGGAGTAAAACTTTCCAAGCAGAAGGACATGCTGCCTGTCATGGGTATTATATCCGACGAGCTGGAGAAAGACCAGATACTGGTAAATCTCATTGCCGGCGAACTAAAAGTTGACTCAAGAGACATCCTTGATTTCGACCTGTATCTCTACGACACCACACCGGCCTGTACGTTTGGACTCAATCAGGAATTCATCTCAGCAGGTCGGCTGGACGACCTGAGTATGGTACATGCAGGACTGTCTGCCATTATAGATACGGCAGAGATAACCCCTGCACATTCCTGCATACTGGCAATATTCGACAATGAGGAGACCGGCTCTATGACCAGGCAAGGCGCCGGAAGTCCCTTCCTGCTCTTCATGCTACAGCGTATTATGGTTGCAAGCGGATATGCCGTTGAGGAAACGTTCAGGTCTATAGAGAACAGTTTCATGATCAGTGCGGACAATGCTCACGCCTATCATCCCAACTATGGCGAGAAGTACGATCCTACGACGCATCCGCAACTGGGTGGCGGACCTGTAGTCAAATTCAATGCCGCCCAGAAATATGCCAGTGATGCCAGGACAGCATCTGTCTTTCAACAGATTTG
>DFKL01000179.1 GCA_002373535.1 Prevotellaceae bacterium UBA3646
GAAAAGTCGAGCGGAATGCCAAATTTATTTGAGCATTTCCGAGACGGAGTAATTTTGGCGACAGCCAGAGTTACGAAGTAATTTATCCCGATTCACGAAAAGCCTACTCCCCAGTCTTAGGTGGCAGGCTTTGCCGACCTGCCAAACCGACGGCTGAGATATTCAATGCCATATACAGGCCACAGCTGAACCACAATGTCACCACCCGCCGAGGCAATACCATCGGCAATCTTCTGCAACATGGCTGCAGTGTTGAAAGTCTTGCGCGGACCACCATCCACAATAACAATCTTCTTCATGGCAAAATGACATTTGACAATGCAAATATAATAAAAAATCATGCCACGACACACATCTTGCACGCAAAAATACTCGAAACAGTTTGTCAAAATCCCCCCCGAATGTCTATATTTGCCCTCGCACGACCCGAAAAACGACAAAAGAAAATATACGACATGAAAAAGACAATCACGCTGCTCATTGCCGTCCTTTGTGCCGTCACCTTGGCCGCCCAAGACCTCTATCACATCACCGCCACGGACCACACCGGCAAGGAAGTCAGCCTTGCCGACTACAAAGGCAAGGTACTCCTCATCGTCAATACCGCCACACGATGCGGCTACACACCACAATACAAGGAACTTGAGACCCTCTACCGCAAATATCATGACCGTGGACTCGAGATACTCGACTTTCCGTGCAACCAGTTCGGAAGCCAGGCCCCCGGCACTATCGGCGAGATACACCGGTTCTGCACCCTCAACTACGACATACACTTCACGCAGTTCGACAAGATACAGGTCAACGGCCCCGAAGCACACCCTCTGTACGTCTGGCTCAAGAACGGAAAGGATATCAGGTGGAACTTCACCAAGTTCCTCGTCTCTCCCGACGGCAAGATACTGCATCGGTACGAACCCGGAGACCCCGTCAGCGACATAGATGCGGCCATACAGGCACAACTCAGGTAGGCACGGCCACTCTACATGGCAGGATCACCACGACATACAGCCCCGGCACACGCCAGGGCTTTTTTTTGTTCAGTCAGTCCGGCGCCACCATTCCTGCCCAAACAGGCAATGTGCAAGCAACGGATAAAATAGTGCATAGCAAGAATTCCAAATAAAACTATTTTTGCAACGACCGAACAATATCAACCCGAGAAAACCATGAACAGCAAGACACTACTCATCCTTATTCTCCTGACCCAGGCATGCACAGCCTGTGCGACAGACGCCACAGACCAGGACCGGCCGTCTTCGGAGCAAGAACTGAATTCTTCCATAGACCAAAGCCCCTGCAATCCCCAGGCTACCGCCCAGACACGCAAGGTATACGACATCCTTCTCCGCATGTACGGCCGGAAAACCATCTCAGGCGTAGTAGCCCGCATAGACTGGAACACCGACGAGGCCGATAACGTCTACGCATGGACAGGGCACTATCCCGCACTGAACTGTTTCGACTTTATCAACATACACGCCTCGCGCGACGTAAATCCCAACGGATGGCTCGACTACAGCGACCTCAGCCCCGTGGTCGGCTGGTGGAACCAAGGCGGCCTTGTCAGCTGTATGTGGCACTGGCAGGTGAAGGCCAACAACGGGACCGACTACACCTGTTCACCTGGAACACAGCCAGGCCAGACCAGTTTTGACCCACAGTGTATAGAAAATCCGGGTAGCGCCGACTACAGACAACTTATACACGACCTTGACCAGGTATGCGGCTACCTGCAGAAGATGCAGAAGGCTGGCATCCCCGTTATCTGGCGTCCCCTTCACGAAGCCTCGGGCAATACCTACGAATACAGCGGAGGCCAGGCCTGGTTCTGGTGGGGAGCCAAAGGCGGTGAGGCATACAAGAAACTGTGGCGCTTCATCTATGACTACATGGTAAGCAAGAAAGGCCTCAACAACCTCATCTGGGTATGGAACTCCCAGATGGGCGACCATGCCTGGTACCCTGGCGACGACGTCGTGGACATAGTCGGCCGTGACAGCTATTATGCCCTGCAATACCCGTTGTGGAAGGAATACCGCCAGCTCAGCCAGGAATACCCCAACAAGCTTATTGCCCTTGCCGAATGCGGCAACGGCGACGAGGTAGACATGTCACTCTTCAGCAACATCTGGTCCCAAGGCAGCCGCTGGAGCTGGTTCATGACCTGGTACGACAGTTCCTACCAGAAAGGTTCCCCTGACCACCAGTTCGCCGGCCGGCAGTGGTGGCAAGACGCAATGGACAGCAATGTCGTGATAGACCGCACGCAAATGAAGAACCTGTTGCACGACTGACCACACCATAACAACCATGAGACATACCGCAATTCTACGCAAGGCCCTCAGGACCATCACCATAGTAATACCCTTCATGGTCCAGCCCCTGTCCGCCCAGATCATATTCCAGGGACCAAAGACCATCGGACGCGGCTGGAAAGACAATATCGTCCTCGAAGCCCGACATTTCCAGTCCGTCCAGGCAGGCGATGTCCTCACCGTCTACACCGACTATGCCCGCAGCAATGCCCAGATAGCATTTCAGGACCCGCAGACATGGAATGCCATAGCAGACCAGTACAAGTACATGAACGTAAGCGGGCCCGCACGCATGACTATCACCGCCGACATGCTCCCCACACTCCGTGACAGGGGCATAGGTATCGGCGGTCACGACTATCGCATAACCTATGCCACCCTCACCCCGGCATCCGCATATCAGGAAAAAATCGTCTGGAAAGGTCCCGGAGTACAGATGCAGGACGACTGGAGTGCCAGCGCCTACATCCCTGCCACATGTTTGCAGGATCTGCACGTAGGTCAGGCCATCAGGTTTCACGTCAGCAAGGTAAAGCCCTCCGCCGCCATCAAGGTCAGCGACTTCACCTGGCACCCCATATCCCGCAGCATCGACGGAGCATCGCTGGCAGGCGACAGCCACACCTATTATATTGACGACGACGAGCCGCTTCTCAAGCTCCGGCTTGCAGGCCCCGGCCATCAGCAGGCCCTCATCGTCGGTGGCAAAGGATACAGACTCGACAAGATAGGCATCGTCACAGTCAGCCACGACATCCAGGCAGACACCACATACAAGGTCCAGCAAGCCCCGCCCGAATACCTCCTCGGTCCCGACGAACTCTTCCACGGACAGAAAGACTTCACCCTCGACTGGCGCACCAACCTCCGCATCACCGCCCAGAAGCTGCAGCACGCCACCACCGACAACGCCCTCCTCGTCAGCTACACCATACTACCGCAGAGTGCGGAACAAGGCAAGACCCCCGTCATCTCACTGCGTGAGAACAGCGGTGACTGGCCAGATCTTGCAGGTACCAAGGAACCACAGTGGCAACCATTAGACGGTACCGACTACCTTGTGCCCCTTGACGACGCCATGCTCGACAAGGTCAAGACCAAAGGCTTCGTCGTCACCGGCATGGGATTCAGACTGGAGAGAATACGACTTGTCGTTCCTGCCGTCACCCTGCAGCTCGGTGCTCAGACACAAGTCACCGGTACCGTCATGGACGGCACCATCCAGGGAGAGCCGCTTCCCGGAGCTTCCATACGAGTCCCCGGCACACAAGCCGGCACCGTCACAGACTCCGACGGAAAGTTCATCCTGCAAGTGCCTGCAGGCCGCAATATCATCCAAGTCTCCATGATGGGCTATGCCACCAAGGCCGTCAACATACGGGGCAAGAGACACATCCAGGTCACCCTCATCGAGGCTTCCAAGGAACTCGAAGACGTCGTAGTCATAGGCTACGGCAGCATGAAGAAGCGCGACCTCACCGGCTCCATGTCCCAGATCAATGGCACAGACCTCATGCGTGGAGCCACCACCGACGTCGCCCACGGGCTGCAAGGCAAGATAGCAGGAGTCGAAGTCCGTCAGAATGACGGGTCCCCCGGTGCCGGCACCAGCATCACCGTCCGCGGTGCCAACTCCTTCAGCACCAGCACCCAGCCACTCTATATCATCGACGGTGTCCCCTACGGCACCGACCCCAACGGCATTCCCAGGAGCGATGCCAATGGCGGCAACAACCAGACCGTCACCCCGCTCTCCATGATCAACCCCAACGACATCGACAAGATCGAAGTCCTCAAGGACGCCTCAGCCACCGCCATCTACGGCTCACGCGGAGCCAACGGCGTCGTCATCATAACCACCAAGACGGGCCAGGCCACCGCAGCCGGCCGCCCCAAGGTAGAGTTCAACGCCAACTGGGGCCTCCAGACCGTAGCCCGTCGCCTCAGGATGCTCGACCCCTACACCTACGCCCACTATCAGAACGAAGCCGTACGTAACGCCCGTGACTACGAAGGCAACACCACTACCCCGTACCCATACCGCGGCCAGTGGACCTATACCCATGTCGACGGCCAGCCAGACCCCACCACAGGCCGCTACAACCCCAGTCCCGAGGATTTTCTCAACCCCGGTACTAGGACCGACCAGTACGGCAACATCGACGAAGTCGCCATCGCAGACTGGCAAGACCAGATATTCCGCACAGGCCTCCGTCACGACTACAACATCAGCATCAGCAACGCATCCGACCGAGGCTGGTACTCCATCTCAGGCAACTATGCCAGCCAGCAAGGCATCGTACGCGCCACAGGCCACAACCGCTACGGCCTGTCGCTCAACATAGGACGACACATCACCAAGTGGCTCGAAGTCGGCACCAGCAGCTTCTTTACCCACACCACCACCGACTTCCAGCGCACCAATTCCGAGAACACCGGCATCATACGTTCCGCCCTCATCTTCCCACCCACCTACGGAGTCCACACAGCCACCGAGCAGCTCGACCAGCTCAACTGGCTCGCCACCAATCCCGTGCGCTACGTCCAGGGAGCCACCGACCGCCTGCTGCAGATCAGCTGGTTCAGCAGCAGCTACGCCGAAGCCCGTATACTCCCCTGGCTCCGGTTCCGCCAGAACATAGGACTCGGTTACAATAGCGGCAATCGCGGCACCTACTACGACCGACACACCCAGGAAGGCAAGCCACCACACAACGGACGCGGCGGCAAGGCCACCAACACATGGAAGAGCTTCACCTCCGAAAGCATCCTCACCGCCGGCAAGACATGGGGCATACACACACTCAATGCCGTGGCCGGCATCACCTTCGAAGGCGGAGAAGGCCAGACAACCTCCATGACAGCCACCAACTTCCCCAACGACTATACACGCGATACCGACATGTCCCTTGCCATCGACCGGCCCACCATCGCCAGCAGCCGGACACGCCAGACCCTCATGTCCGTCCTCGCACGACTCAACTACAGCCTTATGGGCAAGTACCTGTTCACCGCCAGCGTCCGTACCGACGGTAGTTCCAGCTTCGCCACACGCCACAAATGGGCCACGTTCACCTCCGGAGCCATCGCCTGGCGCGCCAGCGACGAGAACTTCATCCGTAACCTCAACGCCTTCGATAACCTCAAGTTCAGGCTCTCCTTCGGCCAGACAGGCAACCAAGGCATAGGCTCATACCGTACACTCACTGTCCTCAACGCCGCCAACTACCCCTACAACGGGACCCTCAGCAGCGGCGCCGCTATGATAGACTGGCGCGGTCCAGCCAATCCAGACCTGCGCTGGGAGACCACCAACCAGTTCAACGCAGGCATCGACTTCGGCTTCCTCGGCAACCGCCTCCGCCTCACGCTCGACTACTATTACAAGTACACCCGCGACCTCCTGCAGAACGTCACCATCCCCTCCAGCACAGGATTCTCACAGATGCTCGTCAACCGCGGCAACGTTACCAACCAAGGCCTCGAGGTAACCCTCGATTACGACGTCTTCGTCAAGACCCCCGTCCAGTGGACCTTCAGCGCCAACCTCGCCCTCAACCGCAATCGCATAGGCGGTCTCGACGGCGACCAGTTCGCAACCTCCCTGTGGAACGGAGCCGACCAGGTATTCCTGCAGCGCAACGGATGCCCCATCGGCACCCTCTACGGATACGTCGAGGACGGCTTCTATGACAACATAGCCGAAGTACGCTCCATACCCGAATATGCCACACTCTCCGACGCCGAGGCACTTAAGCGCGTCGGAGAGATAAAATACCGAGACCTCAACGGCGACGGCAAGATTACCGCAGCCGACCGCACTATCATTGGCAACACCAACCCCGACTTCACATATAGCTTCACCAACCATCTCCAGTGGCGAGGCCTGTCGCTCGACTTCATGCTCCAGGGCAGTCAAGGCAACGACATCCTCAACTACAACCTCACCGACATTCAGATGTCCAACTACGGCAACATAACCCAGGAAGCATACGACAGCCGCTGGACCCCCGACCACAAGGACCAGGCCCGCTGGCCCAAGGCGACCAGCGGATACTCACGCGCATGGTACATCAGCAACCGCCACGTCGAGAACGGCAGCTACATGAAGATGAAATACCTTACCCTTTCCTACACATGGCAAAATCCAGCCAAGTGGCTCCGTCAGGCACGCATATCCCTCACCGCCAACAACCTGTTCTGTATAACCCGATACAGCTGGTTCGACCCCGATGTCAACGCCGGAGGCACCAACACAGCCACGCCAGGCGTAGACAGCTATTCATACCCCAGTTCCAGAAGTTTCACGCTGGGCGTAGGACTCACATTCTAAACACACGGAGGACACAAGACATGAAAAAGCAATTGATATACGTAGCAACAATCCTGCTGCCACTGTTATACACAGGATGCTCATACATCGAGGAAGACACCGGCGACATCTATACCGAGGACAAGATAGAAGACAGCGACGCAGGCGTCCAGACCTACCTCACCGGTGTCTACAGCAAGTGGATATACGATATGTTCTGCTGGGGCTACTTCCCCCGTATGCTCGAGTTCGATGCCGACTACATCAGCGGTCCCGACTGGTACTTCAACAAGTTCGGCGCCGGTAACTTCGACGGCGAGCCGGACCTCACCGACGCCCTCTGGAAAGGCTGCTACGGACTCATCGGCCGCGCCAACCACGCACAGCAGAAAATCAGCGAGATGAAGAAATGCACGCCAGCCGTTCGCGACAACGCCATCGGCGAACTCAAGTTCCAGAAAGCCTTCGCCTACTTTCTACTTGTCCGCGCCTACGGTCCCGTACCCATACAAGACGAGACAGGTACCGACAACTCAGGCCAGCCCCGTCAACCCGTCAAGGACGTATTCGACTATATAGCAACCAACCTCCAGCAGGCCGCCGGTATGATGTACCTCAATACGGACAAGCGCTGGGAAAAGGGACACGTCTCCGCAGGCTCAGCGGCAGGGCTACTCGCCAAGGTCTATGCCTATCAGGCAGCCGCTGCCATGCCCGTCGGAACCCCCGTCACCGTACGCACAGGCCCCGCATACCGTGGTCAGGGCAGTGACAAGGAATACGCACCCCTTATAGCGCATACCATGCACAAGGAAGCCGTTCCGGGATACGAAGACATGGATGCCACGTCGCTCTATGCCAAGGCAGCCGAATGGGCACATGCAGTCATCGCCGGACAGTACGGCAGCTACCAGCTGCTCAGCTACGACCAGTTGTGGAAGAAAGCCTCAGCCTGCGAATCCGAGTTCATGTTCTCCATAGGCAGCACCAGCGGCGACGCAACATACAAGAACTCCATTCACACCATGTACGAAGGCTACCGCATATCCACAGGCTCCGAATTCATAGCCCAGGGCGGCTGGATAGGCTGCACACGTCACTGGTACGACCTCTTCGAAGAGACCGACCTCCGTATCCAGCAAGGCGTCAAGCACCGCTGGCGCGCCAACGGACACCAAGACCAGAACCTCGGCTTCTACTACCCCAATACAGGAATATGGCAGACCCGCAAGGACAACGCCCAGGCACCCTACGACGACGGCGTCAACTACTACTACTCCATGGACTCCCAGTGCCTCGCCTTCACCACCAAGTATATGGACGTTACGGACAACGGCACCCCCAACGCCGATGCCAACTGGCCGTTCCTTCGCTATGCCGACGTCATACTCACATATGCCGAGGCACAGAACGAGCTAGGGCAGACAGACGAAGCAGTGAACAGCCTGAATACCATCCGCCAGCGCAGCGCGGCAACCCCCGCCACAACCACCGACCAGAATCAGCTGCGCAGCCTCATCATCGAGGAGCGGGCCAAGGAATTTGCCTGCGAGGCCGACCGCCGCTGGGACCTCCTGCGCTGGGGCATATATCTGCAAGCCATGAACGCCCTCGGCGGGTCCGACGACTCCGGCATCAACAAGACACGCCAGGAGAAACACCTCCTTTTCCCGCTGCCCAAGACAGAGATAGACACCAACAAGAATATCACGGAGAACAACCCCGGATGGAGGTAAAGAACCGACAAAACACAGAAACCATATGAAACAGAAACTATATAGCATCCTGACTCTTGCCGTCCTTGTCCTTGCCAGCTCCTGCGACAACATAGCAGACTACGACAAAGACTATACCGATCTCCACGACATCCTGAACACGGCTCCTCCGCAGATAACAGGCATCTACGACGTCAGCGACACAGAGCTTACCGTCCCGCTGTCAGAGGGGCGCGCAGGCATGATGATCAGGATCGTTGGCAAGGACCTCAACCAGGTCCGCTCCGTAAGGTTCCTTACCGCCGATCCGGAGCTAAGTGCCGAGGCGGACCTTACACAAGCCTATACATACTACACCTCCGCCAACGTGTTAGTCCCCGAAGATATCGGGCAGAAAGTCCGCCAGATAGAATACACCACTGACCAAGGTAGTGTACGATATCCGTTTATCATACCGTTTCCCCAGCTGCAAGTCATCACCAGCCAGTACATCCTTCAAGGTACCAGCCTGACCCTTTACGGCAAGTATTTTGACAAGTACAAGACCCTCCAGGCCATGGACGGCGATACCAGACTCGAACTCCAGTCCGTCACAGACGCCACAGTCACAGTCCGGTTGCAGGCCACCGACACACCCGGCGTCACACTCACATGGACCGACGGCGACGGCCAGGCCCAAAGCCGGTACATAGCCATACACCCCGTCCAGAACCTGTTGTATGGAGATTTCTCCGGCACCCAATTCGCCAAGGACGGCATACAATACACCATAGAGGACGACGCCACGTTGCCACAGGCAGCAGCCCTCGGCAACCCACACCTGCACATAACCGCAGCACTCGACGCATGGGCATGGAAGACCCTCGACCTGTCGCAAAACATGCCCTATGCCATAGGTAGCCCTCAGGACTACATCCTTGTGTTCGAGATACTCACCCCAACGGACACCCCCCTCATACCAAGCGAGTCAGGCAACGAACTCATACTGCTGCAGTTCAACTGGGACGAGATGCTCCGCTGGTCACCAGGCCAAGGTGCAGGACTCAACACCAACAGCCAGTGGATGACAGTCAGCATGCCTCTCGACGGACAGAACATCTCCGCAAAAGACACATGGCAGACGCTGCGCATGATCCTGCACCCCAATACGGCGTGGAACGCAGACTTCAGGCTTGCTAACATCAGAATATTACACAAATGAGACACCACACAGCACCCATAGCACTGATACTCGCCGCCGTCATGCTGGCAGCATGTGCCAGATCCACGACACTCGAACGCCTGACCCGTCTTCAAGAGCGCGGCATTATGTCCGGACACCAGGACGACACCTTCTATGGACTTACCTGGAATGCCAGGGCAGGCGACAGCACATCCTCCGACATCAAGCTCGTATGCGGCGACTATCCAGCCGTCATGGGCTTTGAACTCGGCGGTCTCGAACTCGGACAGGAACGAAACCTCGATTCCGTTCCTTTCCGACTCATGCGCAGGGAAATCCTCGCACACACACGCCGCGGAGGATTTGTCACCATCAGCTGGCACCCATACAACATCGTAACCAACGGCAATGCATGGGACAATAGTGACACCACCGTCGTTGCCCGTATATTGCCAGGCGGAACACACCACGCACAATTCATTACCTGGCTTGACCGTATAGCCGACTTTCTCAATACCGTCAGTCAGACACCAGATGGAGTCAAGGCCACCCTTGTCTTCCGGCCATGGCACGAAAACAACGGAGGCTGGTTCTGGTGGGGTAGGGATACCTGCACTCCCGAACAGTATCTGCAGCTTTGGAACATGACTCAGGATTACCTGACGGACGAAAAAGGCCTGGACAATCTTATATGGAGCTACTCACCCAACTTGGACGGCAACATGACTATGCAGGATTTCCTTCGCTGGTATCCTGGTGACCAAAGGGTACAGCTCATAGGGTTGGATGCATACCAGAACGGAAGCCGCGAAGACTACCAGCGTGACCTTAACGCCAATCTCGACCTCCTGTGCCGGTATGCAGCAGGACACCACAGACTGTTTGCCCTGACCGAATGTGGAATGCGCAGCGTTCCACAGGATGACTGGTGGACAGGCAGCCTCTATCCATGCCTTGCAGGCAGGCAGATCAGCTACTTCCTCGCCTGGCGCAACAACGATCAGTCAGAACGCTTTGCACCCAGTCCTGGGTCAAATGATGCACCCGACTTCCGCGCTTTGACGACCAAGTCAGACATACTAATGCTGAACGATATAAAATGATATGAACAACAATCAGAAACTGAAAGAAATCATAGCAAGTCACGAGGCCTTGCTGTCTCTGAAGAACGAACCGTCACCCACATACAACGGAATCTACACCCGATACTGCAACCCCATACTTACGGCAGAACACATCCCTCTCGTATGGCGATACGATTTTTCCTGTCAGGACAATCCGTACCTGATGCAGCGTATTATGATGAATGCTACGCTTAACTCCGGTGCCATCATGTTAGACGGCAAGTTCACGCTTGTGGTGCGTGTTGAGGGAGCTGACCGCAAGTCCTTCTTTGCCGTTGCACAGAGCGACAACGGTATTGACGGTTTCCGATTCTGGGACATGCCCGTGGTCTTGCCAGAGGACGTAGTTCCAGCTACCAATGTATACGACATGCGACTTACCCGTCACGAGGACGGTTGGATATATGGAGTGTTCTGTGCCGAGCGGCATGACGACATGCATCCAGGGAACACCAGTGCCGCAACCGCGACAGCCGGTATTTGCCGTACAAAGGATCTGAAGACGTGGTACCGCCTGCCCGACATCAAGGCACGCTGTCAGCAGCGCAACGTAGTGTTGCATCCCGAGTTTGTAGACGGCAAGTATGCGTTCTATACACGACCTCAGGACGGATTCGTCGATACAGGTAGCGGGGCAGGTATCGGATGGGCGCTGGTAGACGACATCCTGCATGCCCGGATAGCAGAGGAACGCATCATAGGTCATAGGCATTACCATACGGTCAACGAGGTTAAGAACGGCGAGGGGCCGGCCCCCATCAAGACAGACGCAGGATGGTTGCACATGGCACACGGAGTGCGTGCTACGGCAGACGGACTGAGATATGTACTATATATGTACATGACCGCCCTGGACGATCCGACGCGTGTTACGGCACAGCCAGGAGGGTATTTTCTTGCGCCGCAGGGAGACGAGTACGTGGGGGATGTCATGAACGTGGCATTCTGCAACGGATGGATAGAAGACAAGGGCAAGGTCTACATATACTATGCTACGGCAGATACGCGCATGCATGTCGCAGTCTCTACGGTC
The DNA here is from genome assembly GCA_002373535.1 of Prevotellaceae bacterium UBA3646. Lineage (GTDB taxonomy): Bacteria > Bacteroidota > Bacteroidia > Bacteroidales > Bacteroidaceae > Physcousia. Next base: position 11,665 of record DFKL01000179.1, read on the forward strand.
GGACGGCTCATAGACTATTGTATGAACACGCCCGAGGACGGCTTGCGCACAGGGTTGAGCGTAGATACGATAAAAGCCTTGATAGCAAAGAACAAAGCTAATGGATTTGAAGGAATTTAGGAACGAAATGGAGGAATGTCTTAGGAACAATATCCTCCGTTTCTGGACAGACAAGATGCAAGATACCGGGCATGGCGGCTTTTACGGCCGGATGCAGGGAGACGGAACCGTCATATATGACGCTCCCAAGGGATGTATACTCAATGCACGTATCCTGTGGACGTTCTCTGCAGCATACCGCGTTCTCGGCGACCAGGAATACCTGGATATGGCAACCCGTGCCTATGACTATCTCACCTCGCACTTTCTGGACACGGAACATGGCGGAGCCTACTGGTCAGTAGACAGCAAAGGCAACCCGCTGGAAACCAAGAAGCAGATATATGCCCAGGGCTTTGTGCTGTACGGCATGTCGGAATACTATCGGGCAGCCAATATTGCAGAGACACTTGATCTATGCAAGAAACTCTATTACACGATAGAGGCCAAAGCCTGGGATACAGCCAACGGAGGCTATATAGAAGCCGCCGGACAGGATTGGACTGCAATAGAGGACATGCGCCTTTCCGACAAGGATTGCAATTATCCCAAGAGTCAGAACACCCACCTGCATCTGTTGGAAGCATATACCAATCTCTACCGGATATGGAAGGACAGGAACGTAGCCAATTCTCTATACAACCTTATTGAGATCTTTACTGAGCGAATCATCAACCCCCTGACAGGCCACCTCGACCTGTTCTTCGACATGGATTGGACCAGGGGTGACGAACAGATAGAAAGCTACGGACATGATATCGAACTATCATGGCTCTTGCAGGAGGCCGCCGAGGTTCTGTCAGACCAGGATGTTACAGACCGGGTCATGCCAGTTGTCAGCAGGGTGGCCAAGGCCAGCGAGAAAGGACTCAACCCGGATGGCAGCATGATACACGAGGCCAATCTGTCACGCGGCAGTCGAGACCGGGAATACGAATGGTGGGTATTGGCGGAAGCCGTCGTAGGCTTCTTCAACATAGGGCAGTATGACAAGTCGATGCATATATGGCAATACATCAGACAGCACCTTGTAGACTATACCGGCGGCGAATGGTGGTGGAGCTGTCATGCCGACGGGACCCCCGACAGGACAGGCGACAAGGCAGGCTTCTGGAAATGTCCCTATCACAACGGCCGTATGTGTCTGGAGATAATCGAACGAACCAAACAACACCTACAAAGATGAAACCGTACAAATTCCAACCATATCTGAAGACGACCATCTGGGGCGGATATCAGATAGCCCCGTTCAAGGGCATATACACGGCACAGCCCAACATCGGCGAATCATGGGAAATCAGCGGAGTTCCTGGACACGAGAGCGTAGCCGTGGAGCGCGGACTTGTGGATGACGTGGACGTAGGACTCAACCTTGTACAGCTGATAGACAAGTACAAGGGCAAACTTATAGGCGAGAAGGTATACCGTAAATACGGCAACAAGTTTCCGTTGCTTGTCAAGTTTATAGATTCCAGACAAGACCTTTCCGTACAAGTCCATCCCGACGACAGGCTTGCTCGCGAGCGCCACAACTGCGCAGGAAAGACAGAGATGTGGTATATCGTCAAGAGCGACGTGGGAGCCAAGATATACGCAGGACTCAAGGAAAGCATTACCCCAGAGCAGTACGTCAGCCTCGCAACGGCCGAGCCCATCGGAGGTCACTCCCCCATGCAAGACGTCATAGCAACCCACGAGGCACATCAGGGCGACCTTTATTTCCTTCCAGCAGGCCGTCTTCACGCCATAGGTGCAGGCAATTTCCTCGTGGAAATCCAGCAAGCCAGCGACATAACATACCGGGTGTATGATTTTGGCCGCAAGGACGCCCACGGCAATCCGCGCGAACTTCACATTGAGGAGGCCAAGGACGCCATAGACTATCAGGTGTGGCCCGAATACCGTACCAGCTACGACTCCACCAAGCCTACGAGCCAGCTTATCAACTGCCCCTACTTCAACGTGAACCGGGTCGTCGTTCAGGTCGCGGCACAGATAGACTTCCAGGTAGACTCTTTCGTGGCAGTCGTATGCCTCTGGGGCGAAGCCAACATAAACGGAATCAAGGTCCAGCAGGGAGAGACCCTGTTGGTGCCGGCCTGTGAAAACATACTATACATTTTTGGCAATGCAACATTCCTCACCGCTACGATGTAAGATAGGCTACGGACTCGGAGACATGTCCTCCAGTATGTTCTGGAAGATATTCTCCTATTATCTGCCTATATTCTACAGCGACGTATTCGGGCTTACACTCGCCCAGACGGCATCGCTGATGTTTGTGACACGCATCTGGGACACCGTCTCCGACCCGATGATGGGTATCATAGCCGACAGGACCGAGACCCGATGGGGCAAGTACCGCCCCTATCTGTTATGGTTCGCTGCACCCTTCGCCATCGCAGGCGTCATGCTCTTTACCACACCCGATGGCAGTGACGGCTACAGGCAGGTATGGGCATACGTTACCTACATCTTAATGATGACCGTCTATACATGCATCAACGTACCCTATGCCAGCATGCTCGGTGTCATGACCGACGATTCTCACCAGAAGACCATCTATTCGTCCTACCGTATGTTTTTCGCATACGCAGGTTCGTTTATAGCCCTGTTTGCATGGGAACCGCTGTGCGGTTTTTTCCGCACACACCCCATGACGCACCTTGTCACCGCCGAAGCCAGTGCATGGCAGGGAGCGATGATTATCGTGGCAGTCGCTTGCTTTATCTTGTTCGTATGCTGCTTCGCCCTGACGCGCGAGCAAGTCAGGGTCAAGTCAGGAACTGCACTGCTCGGTGACTTCAAGGCCCTGCTTCGTAATACCCCATGGTGGATACTAACGGCAGGAGCGTTGTGTACCAATCTGTTCAACACCGTACGCGGAGCGACCGTGGCATACTACTTCAAATATTACATAGGCGACGGAGCATCCGTCAGCCTCGGCTCAACCACATTCCTCTTCTTCGCAGGCCTGTTCCTGGCCGTCGGCGAGGTCTGCAACATGATAGGAGTCGTCACGGCAGTTCCGGTTAGCAGGCGGTTAGGCAAGAAACACACCTTTATCCTTTCCAGCGCCGTACTAACCGTACTCAGCATACTCTTCTTCTATGTCCCACTCACCAATGCAGGATTCATGGCCATGCTTCTCCTTCAGATAGTCATCAGCATATTCACTGGCATTGTCAGCCCACTCGTGTGGAGCATGTATGCCGATGTGGCAGACTATTCCCAGGCTCGTAACGGCAGCGCCTCCACAGCCCTCATCTTCTCCAGCGGCAGCATGGCGCAGAAGTTTGGCGGAGCCATAGCAGGCAGCGCCGTACTCCTGCTGTTCGATACCTTCGGACTCGTACCCAATGCACCCGTACAGAGCCAGAACGCCATCCTCGGCATGAAACTCTCTATGAGCTACATTCCGGCCATGATATCCATGCTCATGGGAATCCTCATATTCCTCTATCCATTGGATCGCGAACACATGAAAGCCATATTGGCCAAGCTTAAACACATGGCACCCACACAATCCTGACAAACAACAAACCAACCAATACAACCATGAATCTTAAACCATTACTGACCGCCATCCTCGCATTCACGGCACTCGCCGCATCAGCAGAAAAAGTACAAGTCTCCACACCAGGCAACACCCTCGTGCTCGAACTCGTCAAGGGCCAGGAACCACGCTTCGTGTACTACGGAGCAAGACTCAGCGACGACGATGTCGCCAGTCTCCAGCCTATGAGCAGCACCAACTGGTCACGCTCCGAGATCTATCCGGCCTACGGAGCCACCCACATGCAGCAGGAATGTTGCCTCGCCATGCGTCACGCCGACGGCAACCTCTCCACCGACATGCGTCTGTCCGGCTGGACGCTCACACCATACAGCGACCATGCACCCAATGGAGCCAGCCGTCAAGGCACCCTCCTCACCATCTCCCTGCACGATCCCGTCTATCCCACGACAGTCACCCTCAACTACCTCGCATACAGCGATGTGGACATGATAGAGAGCTGGACTGACATAACCAATGGCGAGAAGAAAACCGTTACGCTCACCCGGTTTATGAATCCCCTTCTGCCAGTACGTCGTGGCAGTGTATACTGCACACACTTCCACGGCTCCTGGGCAGCCGAGGCACAGATGGTCGAATCCCGCCTGTGTGAGGGACAGCTCGTCGTCAAGGACAAGGACGGCTTGCGCAATGCGACCCAGAACCGCAACGAGATACTCCTCTCTCTCGACGGTCCTGCCCGTGAAGGCCAAGGCCGCGTAATAGGCGCCTCCCTCATGTACAGCGGCAACTACCTCGTCACGGTAGATACCGACGATACCGACTATCACTACTACATGTCCGGTATCAATCCCGACAACTCCGAATACCATCTCCGTAGGGGCGAGACCTTCACTACGCCACATACCGCACTCACATTCAGTCAGTGCGGCACCAACGGCATCTCCCAGACGTTCCACCGATGGGCACGCAAATACCAGCTGCGTCACGGAGACAAGCCACGCGACATCCTCCTCAACTCATGGGAAGGCGTATATTTCAACATTACACAGGAAAGTATGGACCAGATGATGGCAGACATACACTCCATGGGAGGAGAGCTCTTTGTCATGGACGACGGATGGT
>DFKL01000156.1 GCA_002373535.1 Prevotellaceae bacterium UBA3646
TTGCCGCAGAAGCGGTCGTCGCTGAAGGCTATCAGGTCACGGTTCTTTGCCTTTGCAATAGATGGGATACGGTATGGACGACCATGCTCGTATGTGTAGAAAAGGTTCTGCCTTTCGTTAGCCGTAAATGTAACGGTAGCCTCTGCTCCGTCAACAGGAATGTTGTCTATCGTAGCGGTAGCGTTTGTGTTTCCTCCGTAAGTCACACCACTAAAGTCATAACCAGCAAACTTGGGGCTTCCCTCAGCGATGGTTATGGCAACACCCTTCGGAGCGCGGATTTTTACAGTCGTAATCGTACCAGCCTCTGTCAAGTCTCCCAGGTTCAGACGTGTTGTGTGTGTCTGACCTTTGTATGTTACGGCAAGACTGCCTACTTTGCTGTTAATTGGGTATATCTTTTCTCCTGCAACGTTTACCGTTATCGTCAGTTCACCGCCAACTTCGGTTATTGTCCAGTGTGAACCGGCACCGTTGGCGTTCCAGTATTTCAGGGGGGCATTTGTATTTGCTCCGTACGAATTTAGAGCCATACCGGTAGAAGATTCTCCCACTCTTGCAATGGTGTAGCCTGCAGATGCTTCTGCATTCAGGTAACTCTCACCCAGTGCCCAGGAGCAGGCTTCTGCAGCATCAACCATGGATGTAGTCGTACCGTCTACAATTGTCTCGGAGTCTGTGGTCATGGCCTTTGCTGTGCCCGCAGCCTTGTTGTAAATCTTGAAGTTTGACTTATCACCGACAAAGCACCACAATTGGCTTTGATCAGAAACATTTGAAGCAATATTCTTTGGCGTATTATCAACCAGTCCCCAGGAATTGCCCTTGGCGTCTGCCTTGGCAAAATCAACGCGTACCCACTTGACATTCTCGTTCTGAGCCGTGAAATCAGCCTCTGTTGTGAAGAAGTTCGGGGTCAGGTTGTTAATGATTGTCTTTGTACTTTTACCATTCCATTCAGATTCGCTTAAAGACGAAATATAACCAGGAACGGCAGATACTGTTATTGTACCTTTTTGTACAAATGATGTACTTGAGAAAGTTACGGTTGAGCCTGTCTTGGTCTGACCGTTCCATGTATATGTTCCATCTACCCCAGGAATCGTATGCTTGATTGTAAGGGTGTTGGGCAAATTAAAGCTCCAAACGGCACCGTTATCGCCTTTGTTATAGTATTTGATTTGCTTTCCTTTTCCTTCGTATGAGTTTAACGTTTTGGCCGTTTCACCCTCGCGAGTAATCTCGTAACCAGCACCAGATGATATCAACGTCCATGAGCAGGCATTTGTCGCATTCGTCAGGGATACTGTCGTTCCATTACCAATGTTTGTTGCGTCAGTAGTAAGTGCAAGGCCGTTACCGGCTGCACGACTATAAATCTTGAAAGAAGTAGGAGAACCAACCAGACACCATTGGCGGTCATTGCCAATTATGTCTTCGTCTGCAAGGTTGCTTGGCGTAGCACCTGCGGATGTGCCAGAAATCTTCCAACTATATCCTGCGTCACGTACAAAGTTAATAGAAACCCATTTCTGACCAAATTCCGTACTAAAGATATCGTCAAGTGTCGGGATTGCATTAAACTTGATATTTGGTGTCCAATTACTTTGTGTATTACCATTGCTGGCCATAAGTCTAGGAGCGTAGGTTTCGCTTGTGCTTGACAATGCAATACGGTTTGCCTGGTTAGTAGTAGTTGGAGCAGTGCGATCAGAAACAAAGAATAAGTAATATGTACCAGGTTCTATGGCCTCATTGCTAAAATTATATGTCAAAAATATTGCGTTGTTGTTAGAGGGCAAAGCAGGATTGTTGACAGAAACGGCCTTAATGCTCTCATTCGTTAGTGTCGTGCTGTTAGAAACAACCATGTATGACTGATTGCCATCATTACCCCTCTCCTGCAATAACTGGATATTTTTCAATCCAGTCTTATGTATTCTCTTTCCATTTATATCTCTTGCCGGAATATTGAAGCCAATCCATTTGACGCCACAGCCACCATTAGAGCACTTTGTGCCTGTACCGACAATAGTTTGTACTTCACCGTTTGTTTCTTCGGGCTCTGGGATAGTGCTAATTTCGGAAACGACGGAGGCAATTTCATCTGTAGTCAAGACCCTGTTATATATATACAGAGCATCTATCTTCCTTGCGATTGCAGCATCAATCAAGAAATTCTTATATGTATTATCCTTGGTTTTCAAACCTGTGGCACTCCAGTATTGACTTTGACTGTTGCCATCAACATATATGCGTGTGCCATACTCATTGCCAGGATCTCCGATAGTAACGGTAATGATATGGAATCCTTCACTAAGTGTGCTGGTTTTTAAAGTATTCCACTCGCCTCCTTTCCATAGACCTTCTAAATTGAGAGCGTTGCTCAGACCTATTCCAATATTACCATCAGTAGTCCAGCTTGCATCTGTGCTGAATGTAAATATCTTGTTGAATGATGTTGGCGCAGCAAGGTTAATACGGAATGAAACCGTTGTTTGTGGACGATTTGTTTCTCCTGATGTCGGGAATGTGCTTAAACCGTTAGCGTTGGCTATGATAATGTCATCAGAGCTATTTGAATATAATGTAGAGTTGTTAGGATTAACAGTGAGTGTCTCGCTGTTAATGTCCTTTGTTCCGGCAAAGGCCTGTGCCAAAATAGACGAACCTGTTACCCAATATAAGGTCACGTCGCCATTGTTTCCTTTAACTACAGAATATTTGCCTATGTTATCGTAAGATGCGGATAGTACGCCTTCTGTCTTTTCAAAGTTCTCTGCAGAGATATCGTATGTCAGCGTATTTACGGTAATGTCTGAACTTATGTTACCCAATACGACGGAGTGTAGAATAATCTCCGGTGATGTACTTTCACCCTCAATGGTAGCAGCGAATCTCAGGGAGTTAAATGTACGTGCAGTTCCTGACACATTGCTAAGCAAGTTAAATTTATTGGTTGTCTCATCTGTAACGACACCATAATTGATTGTAGTCGCATCACCACCTTTTGCGCGTGCTAACTTAAAGTTAAATGTATTGCCATTACCTTCGAATGTAACGGGGACTGTACCACCGTCGTTGCCAGAGTTTGAAGCTCCCAAAGTTAGGGTGAGTGTAGAGCCATTTTTCAAGTTGAAATATTTGCCGTCACCCTGAAGTTTACGTATGTTTCCAATAGTAAGTGTTGCATTGTCCAAAATCATCTTTGGTACCCAACCCTCTAGGTCGGCAACAGTTCCGGATGCGTTGGTAATATTTACCAATGCCCATGCATTTGAATTTGTGGTCATAGGACCTGAGCCTGCTGTGGGGAAAGTTGTGCTTCCCGTCAAAGTCCAACTGTCTGCACTTGCCCATGATTCTGTAGTAATAGCCGTAGAGCTATTTTTCCAGGTGAACTGTGCCCACGCTCCGAGGCTGCCTATAATCAGCGCAAGGAGTAAGAATAGTTTCCTTTTCATTTGGTAGTTTTTGTTAAGTTTGTTAGGTTATAGATGATTATATATTGTTTTCTTTCTTGTATGTCTCGTCGGCAGCGAGGATGGCGTGTGCCAGGAGGGTCCCCATCAGCTGGTAGCCGCTGTGGCTGAAATGAATCAGGTCGCGGCGCATCATGTGCTGGCTTCTCCAGTTCCTCAGGGCGAATATCTCTCCTCCTACCGTAGTGTGCAGGTCAAAGACAGCTATTCCGTGTTCTGCGGCATACTGTCGCTGTGCTGCAGCAACGTCTTTCATGTGCCTTAGCGGTATTCGGTGCCAGTAGCATCCTGGCGGCGTGGTCAACAGAATCTTGGCTGTCGGGTTGCGTTTCTGTATACTTGTGCACAGCGAATCCATGTTGGCCTGCATGCTTTTTGAATCAAACCGACGTCCGTAGGCATCGTTTGTCCCCAGCGAGATTATTACAAGGTCCGGATGCAGGCTGTCAATCATTTGCAGCCTGCTTTCGTCCAGGAATGTATTATACGTGGCTCCGTTCTTGCCTATGGCATGGTATACTATACCCGGCCGGCCGGTCTCGGTGGCGAGTGCCGTCGTCTTATAGTTGATGACCTGTGGTTCTACAGCCTGGCTGCCCCATGCCTGCTCCAGGATGTGGCGCGTCTCCACGGAGAACGAGTGTCCCCTTACGTGGCTGTCCCCTATATGGACGATACGGGTTATTTCCCCCGAATGCAGTTTCTCGAATACCGGCGCCAGGACTTCCGGATTGGTAATCACAGGCTCGCAGGTCTTCAGGAAAGTCCTTGGGAATATGCCGTCCTGCCTTGCGTTGCAGCCGAGGCACACGGCCATGGCCGCAAGCGCGCAGGATATATGTAGAATCAGGTTCCTCATCGTACTGCTATTTGTTGCACAGAGCTTGTGTGTCCAGGGCGATCATCAGTTCCTCGTCCGTAGGGATGCAGCATACCGTCACCTTGCTGTCGTCTGCACTGAGGATGGCCTCCGTGGCACGGCATGCGCGGTTCTTCCCGGCATCCATCTTTACGCCCATGTATTCGAGGCCGGCAGTGGCACCCTCGCGTACCTCCCACTGGTTCTCGCCTGCGCCACCTGTGAACAGGATAATGTCAACACCGCCCATGGCAGCAGCATACTGGCCAATGTATTTCTTTATGCGGTATGTGTACATCTCCTTGGCAAGGCGAGCCTTGTCGTTGCCTGCGGCGATGCCTGCCAGTATGTCGCGGAAGTCAGACGACAGCTGGCTGATGCCGGCAAGGCCCGACTGCTTGTTCAGCAGGTTGCTCAGTCCCTTGGTGTCAAGGTTCAGCTTGTCCATCAGGAAAGTCACGGCTCCGGCATCGATGTCGCCTGAGCGTGTGCCCATGATGAGACCTTCCAGTGGAGTCAGACCCATTGAGGTATCCACGCACTTGCCGTCCTTTACCGCGGCAATGGATGCTCCGTTGCCTATGTGGCACGTGATTATCTTCTTGCCCTCAGGCTTTATTCCCAGGAACTGGCATACGCGCTGCGACACATAGCGGTGGCTTGTGCCGTGGAAACCGTAGCGTCGTACACCGTACTTGCTGTACAGTTCGTATGGCAGTGCGTACATATATGCGTAGTCGGGCATTGTCTGGTGGAAGGCCGTGTCGAAGACTCCGACCTGTGGGATGTCCGGAAGCAAGGCCGTCACGGCATTGACACCCTTTATGTTGGCAGGGTTGTGCAGCGGTGCCAGGTCGTTGCAGGCACTGAAGGCCTCCATTACCTGCGGAGTGAGCAGTACGCTCTGGTTGAACTTCTCGCCGCCGTGTACCATGCGGTGGCCTACGGCATCCAGTTCGTCAAGGTTCTTCAGTACGGCATATTCTCCTGTAGTCAGGACCTCAAAAATCCACTGTACGCCTGCAGTGTGCTCCTGCACGGGGCGCAGCATCTTGTGCTTCTCTCCGTTCAGCTTTACTGTGATGAAACTGTCGGGCAATCCGATTTTCTCAATTCCGCCGGATGTGACGACTGTCTTGTCGCTCATGTCATAGAGCGCATATTTTATTGAACTGCTGCCGCAGTTGAGAACAAGTATTTTCATAGTCTTAAGTGAAAAGTGAAAAATGAAAAGTGAACAATCTAAGTTACTTCGCATCCATTGCCTGGCATGCTGTGATGGCTACCATCTTGTAGATATCATCGACCGAGCAGCCGCGGCTGAGGTCGTTGACCGGACGTGCGATGCCTTGGAGGATAGGGCCGATTGCATCGGCTCCGCCGAGACGCTGCACGAGTTTGTAGGCGATGTTGCCCACTTCGAGGCATGGCACAACGAGCACGTTGGC
>DFKL01000164.1 GCA_002373535.1 Prevotellaceae bacterium UBA3646
TCAAGCCCATCCTGAAGCGCAAGAAGAATAGAGCCTGCCAGTATCAAACGGCGGGCTCTGTTTGTAAAAACGTCGCGCGCACGCATATATCCGGCACGCATATATCGAAAAAAGAGTCATGGTAAAAAAGATAGAGAGAATCATCGAATCACTACGCTCCCTCCTGTATCCCGCATTTTATGGCAACGGAATCAGCAGCGAGATGTTCTACGCTCAGTTGCTGGAATGTGTGCCGGCCCCTGTTGCCAGGGAGTTGACGGACTTTATCCCTGAGCTCAGGAAAAAACTGGACTGTGACGTAGAGGCTGCATATAACGGAGATCCTGCCGCAGAATCCAGGGACGAGATAATATGCTGCTATCCTGTCATCAAGGCCCTGATGAACTACAGGTTTGCCCATCGTATGTTGGAATTGGGTATAGGGATGATACCGCGAATCATAACAGAGATGGCTCATTCCGAAACCGGAATAGACATTCATCCGGCCGCAACCATAGGTCATCATTTTACCATAGACCATGGCACCGGTGTCGTCATAGGCGCCACATGTATAATAGGAAACCACGTAAAGCTGTACCAGGGAGTGACATTGGGCGCCAAGAGTTTCCCGCTGGACGACGACGGACATCCCATAAAAGGCATCCCCAGGCACCCCATACTCGAGGACAACGTAATCATATACTCAAACGCGACCGTCCTTGGCAGGATAACAATAGGCAAGGGAACAGTCATTGGCGGAAACCTGTGGGTGACGGAAAGCACACGCCCTGGCGAACAGATAGCCCAGGCCCGCAAACGCAAGACCATCATTCAGCAGACCCTTATCAATCCCGACGATCATGGAATGCTGTAAAAAAAATAACAGGACATATACAAACAAGACATATCAGATTTAATGGAATTTGAACTCATAGCCAAGACCTTCCAAGGTCTCGAGACAGTGTTGGCAACCGAATTGATAGAGCTGGGAGCCAATAACATCCAGATAGGACGCCGCATGGTGTCATTCACCGGCGACAAGGAAATGATGTACCGAGCCAATTTCCAGTTACGTACGGCAATCAGGATTCTCAAGCCTATCAAGCATTTTCGCGCGACGACAGCCGACGAGGTGTACGATGCTGTAAGGCAGATAGACTGGTCTGAATATCTCACCCCAAAAACTACCTTTGCCGTAGACAGTGTAGTATTCTCCAGTGAGTTTCGCCACTCCAAGTTCGTAGCCTACAAGGTAAAAGACGCCATCGTAGACCAAATCCGCGAAAATACAGGAGAGCGTCCCAATATCAGAGTAACCAATCCAGACATACGACTCAACATACATGTAGCAGAGTACGACTGTACCCTGTCTCTCGACTCGTCGGGCGAGAGCCTGCATCGCCGTGGGTACCGTCAGGAGTCCGTAGAAGCTCCCCTCAACGAGGTCCTGGCTGCAGGCATCATCCTCCAGACAGGGTGGAGAGGCGAGTGCGACCTGATAGACCCGATGTGCGGCAGCGGAACGATACCCGTAGAGGCAGCCCTCATAGCACGTGGTATAGCGCCAGGCGTATTCCGCAAGGAATATGCGTTTGAGAAATGGCCGGACTTCGATCAGGAGCTTTTCAATGCAATATACGACGACGACAGTCGCGAACGCACGTTCGAACACCACATCTACGGATACGACAACAACCGGCAGGCCGTAGCCATAGCAACCAACAACGTACGTGCGGCAGGCCTTTCCAAGGATATCACGGTAGAGTTTCAGGATTTCAAGGATTTCACGCAGCCTACGGCTAAGAGCATAATCATTACCAACCCGCCTTATGGCGAACGAATCTCTGCGCCAGACCTGCTCGGACTCTACAAGATGATAGGCGAACGGCTCAAGCACCAGTTTACGGGCAATGATGCATGGATTCTGAGCTATAGGGAGGAATGTTTCGATGCAATAGGCCTGAAGCCATCGTTGCGCACACCTCTGTACAATGGTTCTCTGGAGTGTGAGCTCAGGAAGTACCGCATGTTCGACGGACGATTTAGCGAGATGCGGGCTGAAGGCGGAGACATCAAGAGCGCACGCGAACGGAACATGATGGCCCAGAAACACCGTTTCCGCCAGCATCGCGACTTCAAGGCACGCATAGGCGAGGAACAGACTACATATGACAGTCACGGCTACAGAGGAAAGGGAGCGCCTGGCAGTAAGCAGCGCCGTTTCAGGGACGACGACGAGCGTACTTATGGAGGTAAAAGGAATTTTTCCGGCGACAGGGCCGCGCATCGCTACAGTGACAGGAAGACAAACAGGGGAGGCCGTGACAAATTTGGCGGATTCCGTAACAACAAGGAAAAGTAATACTATGTACAGCAAATTCACGACACTATCAGTCATTTGTATGATTTTGTCATCGGTAACCATGGCACAGGACAGGCAATTTACTTTGGACGAGCTGCTGGGCGGCGGAGACAGCTATTGGAAACTCAGGCCAGAGAACATGTACACAGGCTGGTGGGGCGACATACCGTTCAGGACGTCACCCGAGGGTGTTACGGATATAAATACCGGCAACACCATATGTACCGTCGAGTCTGTCAATCAGAAACTCGGAGAGGAACTGGCCTTCAGCGGCCATAACCTCACTTTCCCGTATGCGGACAAGCCTGTCGTAGATTTTCACAAGGGACTGCGGCATATCCAGGTAGATTTTGAAAGCGGAGACAAGGTCCTGGACGTAACATTGCCCACGGGCTCTGTCAATCAGGACTTTTGCAACGTTTCCCGTAATACCGCATATTGTATTCAGGGTAATCTCTATATAGCTATGCCGGACGGCAGGCAGATAGCTGTCAGCCAGGACGGCAGTGACGATGGCAGCGAGAATATACTTTACGGCTGGAGCGTACACCGTGACGAGTTCGGAATACACAAAGGCACCTTCTGGTCTCCGGACGGCAGGAAACTGGCATATTACCGTATGGACCAGTCTATGGTTCCCAGCTATCCACAGGTGGATATACACCCGCAGAAGGACTACAAGGGAGCAAACGGGTCACGCATAGCGACGACCTATTCCTGCCACTATCCTATGGCAGGCGAGAAAAGCCATGTCGTCCAGGTCGGCATATATGATACCGAGACAGGCTCTAACACATGGCTTGACCTCGAAGGCGAGCCTGACGACTATCATACAAACATTTCATGGTCGCCAGACAGCCGTACGATCTATATCTTCGAGCTAAACCGCGACCAGAACGACATGCGCCTGGTATCCTATGACGCAGCCACGGGCAAGTCTCTCAGGACCATACTCCAGGAGTGTGACAAGAAGTATGTAGAGCCGATGAATCCACTCCGTTTCCTGCCATGGGACGAAAACAAGGCCGTGATGCAGAGCCAGCGTGACGGATACAATCACCTTTACCTCCTTGATGTCAGGAACGGCAGCATTCGACAACTGACACGCGGCAGATGGGTCGTACAGAAATTCATCGGGTTCAACACCGTATCAAAGAGTATTATCTATGCCGGAAACGAGGCAGACCCGCGTACCTCATGCCTGTACAGCGTCAGGACCAGCGGACGCAAACGGACACTTCTCGGCAAAGCCGAGGGTGTATGCTACAATGCATCACTCAATGGCAGCGGGACACAAGTGATACAATGCTATACAGCCCCCGATGTGCCACGCAGCATCAATATCCTCAGCACCACGACAGGCAAGGGCAGGAACCTGCTCACAGCCGCAGACACGTGGAAACAGTCCGGATATGCAATACCACAGTTCAGGAGCGGCAGCATCAAGGCCGCCGACGGCAAGACAGACCTCTACTATCGCATGGTTCTCCCTGCAGATTTTGACGCAAGCAAGAAATACCCTACAGTCATATACGTATATGGCGGACCTCACGCACACCTTGTGCAGTCCAGCTGGCATTGGGACAGCCGTGGATGGGAGACATACATGGCACAGAAAGGATATATAACGTTTGTATTGGACAACCGTGGCAGCGAATGGCGCGGTCTTGCCTTCGAGCAAGCCACGTTCCGCCAGCTTGGATGTGTCGAACGCGAGGACCAGTTCAAGGGAGTCGAGTTCCTCAAGACGCTGCCATACGTAGATGCAGACAGGATAGGCGTACACGGGTGGAGTTTCGGAGGTTTCATGACCACCAACCTGATGCTTACATATCCAGAGACATTCAAGGTAGGAGTTGCTGGAGGCCCTGTCATAGACTGGAGCTATTACGAAGTCATGTATGGTGAGCGCTATATGGACACTCCTCAGCAAAACCCCGAGGGATACGACCGGTGCAATCTCAGGAACCGGGCCGGAAACCTCAAGGGACGCCTTCAGCTGATTATAGGATACAACGATCCGACATGCGTTCCGCAGCACACCCTCTCCTTTATCCGTGCATGCGAAGACGCGGGCACACAGCCGGATTTCTTCCTATACCCCGGCGGAGAGCACAACATGTACGGACGCGACGCCGTCCATCTGCACGAGAGGATAACACGTTATTTTGAAGATTATCTTAAATAATATGGGATACACTATATTGCTGCTCGGCTCAGGAGGTCGCGAACACGCCCTGGCATGGAAGATCTCACAAAGCCCAAAGGTCACAAAGCTGTATATAGCACCAGGTAATGCCGGAACATCAGCCGTCGGAGAGAACGTAGACATCAAGGCCGATGATTTCGAGTCAATCAGGACATTCTGCCTGGACAGGCACGTCAACATGGTCGTCGTAGGCCCAGAAGACCCGTTGGTCAAGGGAATATACGACTATTTCAAGTCCGACCCAGAGCTCGCTGACATAGCGTTGATCGGCCCGTCAAGGAAAGGAGCCATGCTGGAAGGCAGCAAGGACTTCGCCAAGGCATTCATGCAGCGTCACGGAATCCCTACGGCCGCCTACCGGACCTTTACGGCGGAGACTCTCCAGCAAGGCAAGGATTTCCTGCGCACCCTATGTCCTCCGTATGTACTAAAGGCCGACGGCCTCTGTGCAGGTAAAGGTGTATTGATACCCGAAACCCTCGCCCAGGCTCAGGGTGAGCTCGAAAATATGCTGGGCGGAATGTTCGGCCACGCCTCAGACAGGGTCATCGTCGAGGAGTTTATGAAGGGCATAGAATGCTCCGTCTTTGCACTCACTGACGGCAGCGACTACGTAATCCTTCCCGAAGCTAAGGACTACAAGCGTATAGGCGAGGGAGACACCGGCCCCAACACCGGAGGTATGGGAAGCGTCAGCCCCGTCCCGTTTGCAGACAGGCAGTGGATGCAGAAGGTCGAGGAAAGAATCGTCCGTCCTACGGTAGACGGTCTCAAGTCAGAAGGCATCGACTATCAGGGATTTATCTTCTTCGGACTTATCAACGTAGACGGAGACCCAAAGGTCATCGAATACAACGTACGCATGGGCGACCCCGAGACAGAGACGGTAATGCTTCGCATCAAGAGCGATATCGTAGACTTGTTTGAGGCTGTCGCGACACACACGCTATCTTCCA
>DFKL01000071.1 GCA_002373535.1 Prevotellaceae bacterium UBA3646
TCATGAACTTGTCCACACGGCCGGCTGTGTCAACCAGTTTGCTCTTGCCAGTGTAGAAGGGATGAGACGTACTTGAGATTTCAAGCTTTACTACGGGGTATTCCACACCTTCAAACTCTACCGTGTCGTTAGTCTTGCACGTCGAGCGGCTCAGGAACATGTCGCCGTTGCTCATGTCCTTGAACACTACGGGACGATAATTCTCGGGATGAAGTCCTTTTTTCATTTTCTTGTTTTTGTTTTATGCCCCCGACTCTTCGCATGACACCCGTCGGGAAGTGGATAAGGGGCTATGTTAGTAATTTGCGTGTGCAAAGGTAAAACAATTATGCCAATTAACAAAACATTTCACATGTATTTTATATATTTGTCTCAGGTAAAATGCAGAAACACTCCGATATATGACTGTAACGCAAGTCCAGATGGATATCAGGTGGGGCGATGTCCGTGCCAATCGGGACACGGCATCCCTGTTGATTGACTCGCAGCCTGGCAGCGACCTGTACATCCTGCCGGAAATGTGGTCTACGGGATTCATGACCACTCCAGGGGACATGCAGGCGGATGGGATGGAATCGCTTAGGTGGATGGAGCGCAAGGCCCGTGAGACCGACGCTGCCGTGTGCGGCTCACTCGCAGTCAGACTGGACGACGGTACATGGCGTAACAGGATGTATTTCGTCACACCGGACGGTGTCTCGTACTACGACAAGAGACATCTGTTCGGCTACGGAGGCGAAGACCGTACATATACGGCAGGCTGTAAGCGGACCATAGTGTCATGGCGCGGAGTGCGTTTCCTGTTGCAGGTATGCTACGACCTGCGGTTCCCATGTTTCTCCCGTAACCGTATCGTAGCAACGCAGGGGGCAATGACAGCCGAGTATGATGCCGTAATCTACGTGGCGTCATGGCCGGAAAGCAGGCGGCACGTATGGAATACCCTGCTCCAGGCCAGGGCAATAGAGAACCAATGCCATGTGCTTGCAGTCAACAGGGTAGGGCAGGACCCGTCGTGCAGCTACGACGGAGGCACAATGGCCATAGATGCCTATGGAAGGATTGTCGATGCGGTACGGGACGACACCGCCGGTACCATAACGACGCAATTGGATATGGATGCCCTTGGCAGGTTCAGGCAAAAGTTCCCTGTACTGAATGATGCGGACTGAAAAACAGAATATTTTTTTATCAAAACAATTTAAATTTAGAGAGTATGATTAAGATTAAGTTTTGGTTGATGGCACTTGCACTGGTGCTTGACTCGGGTTTGTGTATGGCTGATGATGTCACTGTCAAGGCAAACGAGTTGCCGCTGAAAGCGCAGTCTTTCATTGCCAAGAAGTTTCCCGGTAAAAAAATCGTGAGGGCAGAAAAGGATTCGGAAGTGCTCAGGACTACTTACGAGGTCCTGCTGAACAACGGGACCGAGTTGGAATTTGGCTCGAAAGGCGCATGGAAGAGGATCAAATGTAAGCCCAATGCAGTTCCGGAATCGACGGTTCCTGCGGCCATAGGCAAATATGTAAGGCAGAAGTTTCCGCAGGCAAAGATCGTAGAGATAGAGATTGACTACGGCAGGTATGAGATTGAGTTGAGTAACGGCACGGAAATAAAATTCAACAAGCAGTTCAAGGTCGTCAATATAGACAGATAAGAAGGAACGAAGAAGGCCAGAACCATAAAAAAGGCTGCAGGACATCATGTGTCTTGCAGCCTTTTCCATAAATGGTCCAATCTGATTACTCGACGGTAATCTTGTCGATGTACAGGACACCGGCCAGGTTGTTGGCAATGGTGAAATACCTGGCATTGGCATTGCTCAGGTCAAATACCTGTGTATAGACCTTGAAATTGCCCTCGGTATTCGACGAAGAGCTTGGGGTAATCTCACCAGATGTAGGATGGGCCTCAGAGCCTGCATACAGGGTGTATGAAGGATCATATTGCGAGGTGCTTGCTACCTTCAGGACAATCGTAATCTTGCTGATGTCGGTACTCCATGCCGAGCTGTTGAATATGAAGCCCTGCTTGGCGGCATCGCTTGCATTGCCCTGCATTTGGATTCCGGCACCGTTACTGTCCGTAGCCTTGCATATCTTGGCTCCCTTGAAGTCAACACCGTTCCATGTCCATGAGAGCCACGTCTTCTCGTCAGAAACATTCTGTGTGCCATAGTTGCCTACAGTGATGTTCTGTGGCAGGCTGGCGATGGACATATAGTCGCTCGTGGTACTTGTGCCTTGGTCGTCGCCTTCGGGATCTCCTTCCGGATATTCGCTCTTTCCGTTCAGATATACGAGATATGAGCCTTTGTCGTACTCTGGCGTATTGCCGTTATAGTTCTTCACCTTTCCGCAGACGATTACCTCGTCACCGGCCTTCAGGTCAGTCAGAGCCTCGAACGGTTTCTTGCCCAGGTTGTCGCAATAGTAGACGAACAGCTCGTTGTTGGCCGTACCGTCGTCAGACATCCTGAACTGGATGGAGCCGCTGTTACCCTGCTTCACGACCTCGCTTATCTTGCCCTTTGTATAGAACTCGTCGGTGGGAGAGTCGGTAGATGCCAGGGCCTTGATATACTTCAGGGCAGCGGCCACGTTCCATGGATCGTCCTTGGAGCCTGTGCCCTTCGGGTCGCCGGCAGGAACGATCTCTTCCTCCTCGGGCTGTGTAAAGCTGTACTTGGAGACATTCTTAAGGCCTGCAGAGCCGAAATACTTCTCGCTCGTACCCTTCAGCCATACCTCCTTGCCCAGGTTGTCGGGAACGCTGGCCAATGTCAAGGCACTGCGTGCGCCGGTCGTAACCTGCACGGCAACACAGTTTGCGTAGTCGGTCTCTTCGGAAGATGCTGCAATACAGATATTCGTGGTAGATGCATTCTCCGTCGTGAACGTCATGTCCTTCAGCTGATAGGAAACACCCTCAGGAGCCTGTGGAATGGAACCTACGATGTAGCCATGTACCCAAACCTCGGCACCAGTCTGGTTGGCCTTCAGGTCGGCAACCTCGAACGGTTTTGTGGCAGAGCCGTCGTTTGCATCAGGATCTGGATTATCGCCGGAGTCGGCAGAGCCTGCGTTAAGGCTGAAGGTCTTCAGCTCGAAGGTCGAACTCTTGTCCGCCGGGCAGGCAAACCAGTATGCAATACGGACGTTTTCCTTGCCCACGAACTCTTCGGGCAACTGGACTTTCTCCGTCTTCAGGGTCCAGTCGGTAGAGGTGAACGTTGCCTTGAAGTCCAGCTCCGTCCATTCATCGGCAACAAAAGCCGTACCGTCGCTCGACGTAGACGCATACATCTTGATGTGGCCGAGATACTGAGGGTCGTTGTTGGCATACGCCACACAATACTCAAATGCTACATAGGCAGCCTTTGCAGCAGTGATGGACTCGGCATTCGTGCGGAATGCAGGCGAGATCAGATAGCCGCCGCACTCCTTGTTTGACTTTGTGGTCGCACCGTCCCACTTCTGGTAGCCGGTAGCCTGTGTGTAGCTCGCACCCTTGCTCCATGGGTCGCTAAGACCTTCCGCTGCAAGTGAACTCCAGTCGCTCAGGCTCGTGCTTTTGTACAAGGATGCATCTCCTCCCGGAACAGGAACGACGTACGGAGCTGGGACATCCTCGCAGCTTGCCAAGGCAATGGCACCCATGGCAGCAAACATCAAATTCTTAAAAATCCTTTTCATGATGTGTGTATATTTATTAATTTCAGATTCTTGTTCTATTGCTCAATCAGGTCGCTGTTGGTACGCATCAGTATCTGGTATGTGCCACGGAACGCGGTACATACGCCGTATATAGTAACCTTCCCTTCGGGAATGGCACGTGTGGCAAAGTCGCTGAACGTGCTGGTACGCAGGACTATCTTGGTCGAGTTCAGCGCACCCTTGATGTCACGGTTGGCACAATTGCTCGTCAGCGGCACTGAGCCGTCGTCAGGAGCCAGGGTCTGTGTGCCGGTGCCCGAGATGGTCACGTCCTTCAGCCGTACTATACGGCCACACAGCTTGTCAGTGCCCATGTTCCCGTCAAAGTCGACGGTGTCGGCTACTGCAGCCACGGAGTCTGCGGACTCTGGCTGGGTGAGGATACGCATGCGACCCTTCCAGTCGTTCAGGTCCATGCGGCCTATGCCGTCGTTGTACAATGCTCCAATCTGGGCCATCTGGCCATAACCGCCGATATAGGCTCCCTTCAGGTTTATCAGGACCTTCTGGCCAACGGGCATGAATGCAAACTGGTCCGTGGCGTTGATGCCTACGATAATGCCGCCTGTGGCATCCTGTACCGACAGCTGCTTGTAAATGTTGCCTCCCTGGTCATTGCCGTTGACGGCAACCTGCAGCTGGACGTCGTCGGTAATCTGCTGGCAGCCGTTGGCCGATATTACGCTCGCATATTGCGACTTCAACTGTCCGATGGTCATAACCTTGCTGCCCTCGGCAACGGCAATCTTGTTGTTTCCGTACGGAGGGTTGTCGATGATGCCCTCATGAGTCTTCCAGTCCTCGTCCATGCAGGAAGTGAAAGATACAGCACCCAAGACGAGTGCAAAGAGTATATTTGACTTTTTCATGTCTTTTACCTTAAAAATATTAGAAACGGTAGTTGACGTTCAACATGAAGTTGAAGCCCTGTGCATAGTACTTCTTTGGATTCTTCTCGAAGTTGTACGTGCGGCCGCTTATGGTGCCGTCGGTGCCTACGCTGTAGTTGCTGCGGCTCTGCTCATATCCGCCTGTGGTGATACCCCTGTTGTTGGTCAGGTTGCACAACTGCAGGTTGACGCTCAGAGGCCTCTTGGCAACCTTGAACTGCTTGCCTATGCTGGCATCCAGCATGAAGCCGCCGTTGCCGCGAGCCTGGCTGACGTCGTCGCAGCGGTAGCGACCGTTCTCGTCGATATACGCATTGCGGTAGTTGTTCTTGTACCACAGCTCGTACACGCTCTCCAGACGTGTCACAGGTGTAGCACTCATGAAGATGCGGTCGTAGTAGTTGCCCGTCAAGTTCAGGAACCATCCCTTGACACGATAGTTGAGTGCCAGGCTGGCAACCGCCATAGGTGTCCCGCCTTCGTGCACGCCGTCCATGTAGCAGCGCGAATATTCCATCGTACCCTTGTTGGACAACATATAGTTCACGTCAGTCTCGCCGATATACTTGCTGTCCGAATATGTGCCCAGCGCAACGATGTCGAAATTGCTCGTTACCTTGAACTTGGCACCCAGTTCCACGCCGTAGGCATTCCTCGTGACGTTGCTCATGCTCACGTATGTGAAGCTTGCCTCGTTGTCGTCAAAGTAGCACTGCCACTCAGTGCCCTGATACGTATGGTAGAAATAGCCGTTCAGGTTCAGGCGCAGCCAGCTGTTGTTTATGGCGTATCCCAGTTCCGCACTTACCAGTTTCTGGTTCTTCAGGTTCGTGACGAAGTCGTTGCACATCTCCGGATTGATGAAGGCATCCTTTGCATTAGGCGCCTTTGCCTCCAAGCCCACGCCCATCGTCACTGCGTGTCCCTTGCCCAGGTTTACCGTACTGCCCATCTTGAATCCGCCGTCCAGGAAGCTGCCAACGCCGCTCTTGCCGTACGAGTTGTCGGCAAACAAGCCGTTGCGCATGTGACCGTCACGCCACATGCGGCTGCCGCCGATGCGGCCGGTGATGAAACTGTGGGCGCGCCCCATGTCCTTGCTATACTGGGCATATACGTTGAACTTCTGTACGTTGATGTTGTAGTCGTATCCGAAACGGTCACCCACGTGTATACGCTTGTTGGGATTGTTCAGGTCATACTGTACGCGTGGATCCGTATCAGGGTACGTCCCAATAGCATACGTGTTCACATTGTGGAAATACTCACCGCCCAGCAGGTCCTTCATCGTCTGGTAGTGGTATCCGGTATTGGTGTTCAGCTGCAGGCCGGCACTCAGCTTAGACGTCTTGTCGATGTTCCAGTTGAAGTTGCTGGACAGGCCTACCGTCATCTGGTCGTTGTGGCGGTTCTGGATATAGTATATGGCATCGCTCTTGCTCTTGTTCAGCTGGCTGTTGGCAAAGTACAGGTCGTCAAACCTTATCTGCCTGGCCTCGGGACCGCTCTTCCAATAGTCATACGCAGACTTCCACGCATCATAGTCCTTCTCGCCGGTGCCTGTTTCCCATACGTCGTAGTAGTACGACGGGAAGTTCTTCCAGTAGTCGGGAGCCGGGTTCGTGCCGTTGTAGTTCAGCTTCGTGCTGCTGTACTTCTGGTACTTGAAGAAAGCACTGGTGACGAGTTTCATGTCGTCCTTAATCTTGTAGTCCCAGGTCAGCAATACGCTCGGGGCAAAGTCGTTCACGATGCGGCTGGCACGTTTCTTGCCGTCCTGGTAGCCCCAGTAAGGATTGTACTGACGGTCGTTTGCCAGCCAGTAGGCCTCGTCCGTGCTGGCTCCCTGCTGGGCGCGCTCGGTAGGATTGCCCCATGTGGCCAGGTTCAGCATGTGCTTCTCGCCCCATTTCTTCTGTATGGCAAGGAAGTAGGACAGACTGTTGTAGAAGGTTCCGTCCACATAGGCCGTACCCATGTTGGACCAACGGTAGCCGACGGTGCCGTACACGGCCCAGCCCTTCTTGGTCCATCCGCTTCCGTACGAGTACATCGCACGCAGCGTGTAGTTGCGGTTGCATCCGCTCAGGGTGATCTTCTGCCCAGTAGCCATGTTTCCGGCACGGAAATCATAGTTGGTGCTGCCGCCAAGGGAACTCATGGAGAAGGTGTTGTCCTCAAAAGGATTCACGGCATCCCTGTTGCGCGTAGCATCGTTTATGCCGCCGATGTTGGAGAACTGGAAGCGCCCGTTCTCTGCATTGTTGACCTGCATGCCGTTCAGGTACACGTCGTTGTACTTGTTGTCCAGCGCACGGAACTTGAACCGGGCGGCAGACCACGTGTAGTTGATGTTGCTCGTGTAGACATTGGATGCCGAACCCACCTGGATGACATCGTTTGTCATGTCATCGTCCTCGCCCAACTGAGACTCAGTCATGGTAAAGTCCATGCCTTCGTGCTCATCAGGAATGCTGTCCGTCTCCGCATCCTTCGGCGACTGGGCAAGAAGCTGCGGCGCTGCCATCAAGGCAAGAGCAAGCAGCAGAAACTCCTTTTTCATATCAGTAGTCAGTTTAGATTTTGTTATCTGATGCAAATATATAAAAAGATAACAACGACTTATATAAATTCGTTAAAAACTTTCCCTTCCGCGCACAATATTTATAAAAAAGTATTAACTTTGCACCAACATGATAGAATGGGGCAGTATCCCCAGGCAGAACCATAAGGTACAAAACAGATGAGCAAACACCTTTTCGCGCTCCTGTGCACCCTGATGTTTTACGTCGCAGGCTTTGCACAAGGCCGTATCCTGCAGACACACGCCGTCTGCTTCTACAATCTTGAGAACCTTTTCGACACCAGCCATGACCCTGGCAAGAACGACTATGACTTCCTCCCCAGCGGGTCATATCACTGGGACAGCAACAAATATGAGCACAAGCTGACG
Organism: Prevotellaceae bacterium UBA3646; assembly: GCA_002373535.1. GTDB lineage: Bacteria > Bacteroidota > Bacteroidia > Bacteroidales > Bacteroidaceae > Physcousia. Next base: position 7,560 of record DFKL01000071.1, read on the forward strand.
AACATGGCCCGTGTGCTATGTGACCTGGGTACGGACAAATGTCCGTACGGAGCAAGCATAATAGGTGTCAGCGAGGTTGAGAACGACCACGTCATGGACGACCTTATGGCACAACCCGGCATGTCCAGGCGCGGCTACCGCTACGTACATATCGAGGGGCCAGACCGCCGCGGCGTGGACTGCGCACTTATATATAATCCCAAGGCATTCAAGGTCACCAAGTATTTCGACAAGCACTACGTATACGAAAACGGCGACACCACCCGCGCCACACGTCCCTTCCTGTGCGTACAGGGACTCCTGGCCGGTGACAAGCTGACTGTAGTCGTATGCCACTGGCCCAGTCGCGGGGCAGAAGATATCTTCCGCCAGTACGGCGGCCGTCAGGTACGTGCGCTGACCGACAGCATCCACGCTGCAGACCCTGAGCAGCACATCATCGTGATGGGTGACATGAACGACGACCCGGACAATGCATCCATGGCAGGATGCCTCAAGGCACGCCGTGAAATCAAGGAAATGGAGCCGG
>DFKL01000065.1 GCA_002373535.1 Prevotellaceae bacterium UBA3646
CGCTGGGCGTGACGGCAGCAGAATCGTGGGTGATGATGTGGATGTCGTCATAATAAGTGTCTGTGACGATGCGATATCGTCTGTTACTGAACGGATAGCTATCGGCAGGACAGAGCCTCTTGTGGTTCATACGGCGGGTAGTGTTCCTATGGATGTGTTGCCGTTTCGTCGTCGTGGTGTCCTGTATCCGATGCAGACTTTCAGCATAGGACGTGATGTGGATATGAGTAAAGTTCCGTTTTTCATAGAGTCTGCCGTCGAGGAGGATTTGGATGTATTGAAGGGTCTGGCAAATGGTATTTCGGGCATTGTCATGCCTCTGGACAGTGAACGTAGGAAGGTCTTGCACCTGGCTGCTGTGTTGTGCTGCAATTTTACGAATCATCTGTATGACCTGACAGCCGGTGTCCTGAAGCGAAACGGTATACCGTTCAGCATGATGCTTCCATTGATTGACGAGACTGTGGTCAAGATACACACGATGCATCCTCATGATGCTCAAACGGGACCTGCGATGCGTGGTGATATGGCTGTCATTAACGACCATCTGGACATGATTGACGATACGTACCTGCATGATATATATGATTTGATGAGTAAATCTATTGCGCGTCATGATTAACTATGACTTGAAGAAAATAAGGCTTATGGCGTTTGATGTCGACGGGGTGTTGAGTGCGAATGCCACTCCACTGGCTGCCGATGGACAGCCTCAGCGCAGCGCGAATGTCAAGGACGGGTATGCTCTGCACCATGCTGCAAAGGTGGGTATGAAACTTGCGATTATTTCCGGCGGTTTCAGCGTAACGGTACGGGACAGGTATGTACAGCTTGGGTGTCAGGACGTCCATATTGCCGTAAGCCGTAAGATTGACGTGTACGAGGAGCTTTTGGGCAAGTATGGCCTGAAGGATGAAAATGTCCTGTTCATGGGCGACGATATTCCTGACTACGAAATAATGAGACGCTGCGGATGTCCGTGTTGTCCGCGTGATGCTGCTCCGGAAATCCGTGAAGCTGCCTTGTACGTAAGTCATTATGACGGCGGCATGGGGTGTGTACGTGATGTCGTGGAACAGGTCCTGAAATCTCAGGGGTTGTGGATGAATAACGAATTGGCTTTTGCTTGGTAATGAAGATAATATTGGCTTCTAACTCGCCCAGGAGGAAAGGGTTGCTGGCAGGTCTTGACTTGGAATTCGACGTAAGGGTCGTGAGTGGTATTGACGAGTCGTATCCCGACGGTCTTTCCATGCGACAGATACCGGAATTTATTTCCCGGAAAAAGGCTGAGGCTTATGTCCTTGCTGACGATGAACTGCTGATAACGGCCGACACCATTGTGTGGGTGGACGGTGAGGTACTTGGCAAACCTGTAGATGAGTCTGATGCTTGTCGGATGTTACGGAAATTGAGCGGAAAGACTCATCAGGTCATAACGGGTGTGACTTTGCGCAACGGGTCTGACGTCAGGACGTTCAGTTGTGTGACTAATGTTACTTTTGCCAGTCTGGATGACGCACAGATTGACTATTATGTACGAAAGTACAAGCCTCTGGACAAGGCTGGTGCATATGGGATACAGGAATGGATAGGCTATGTCGGTGTCACCGGGCTGGAGGGTTCGTATTACAATGTCATGGGGTTGCCTGTCCAGCGGTTGAGTGAGGAACTGAGGCATTTCTTGAATAAATAATATAAGATAGGATATGAGAAAGAATTTATTATTCGTAGTCGTCATTTTTGTCGTCTCGTTCTTGTTTTCTACATGTAGCCTGGATAGTGGCAGGGATGATGAGAAATATGCGGTCGTGCCTCCGACTTGGAAGGGCTTTGACTACAGGGTCAAGAAGGGCGGCGACGGTGAAGAGACCGACAGGGGCGAAATCAATCCTGGCGACGTGGTTCGTGTATATTGCTACAGAAAAAGCAACGGCTTGCGTACTGGTCAGATAAAGGGTACCATCACGTTAAAATGGACTACACAGGCTGACGGCCCTTCGACGACGGTAGAGATGACGGAGACGGTGATGACTCCTGCCAACGAGTCTTTTGACGGGTGGAAGGATTATTCCTATGCAAACTTTAAAATTCCGGATGGTGGCCCTTATGTCTTCCGTAAGGCGGCTGTAAGCTGTTCCTTTACATTTGAGTGTTTTGGCCAGTCGGTCAAGTGGGAAGACAGAACCAGTCATGTGGATCCGTATATCGGTTCTATATTCACGACAAACTGTATAGAGACATTTGGTTCTGCCTCTACGATGGATGATGTCGTTTTGTGGACGTCAAATTGAGTTCTTGACATAAGACTGCTATCTGACAATGAAAACAATTAAGGAGATCTTTAGAATAGGAAAGGGTCCCAGCAGTAGTCATACTATGGGCCCTCGCAAGGCGGCGGAATTGTATTTGGAGCGCTTTCCGGATGCGGAGGGGTATCGCGTGACTTTGTACGGCTCGTTGAGCGCAACAGGTAAGGGACACATGACGGATCGTGCCGTTCTGGAGGTCCTTTCCGAGAATAGGACGGAAATTGTCTGGAGCAAGGAGTTCCTAGACTTTCATCCCAATGGCATGATGTTTGAATGTCGTGTGGGTGACAGGTATGTGAACCAGTGGACGGTATTCAGTATAGGTGGTGGTGCTCTTGCCGAGGAAGGTAAGCGGACGATTTCTCTGCCGGAACTGTACAGCCTGAATACGATGACGGAAATCCTGCAGTATTGCGAATGGAGCGGGAAATGCTATTGGGAGTATGTACAGGAATGCGAGGGGGATGAAATCTGGGATTACCTGAAAGAGGTATGGGAAGTAATGAAGGCTGCGGTAGAGCGTGGGTTGGATGCCGAGGGTGTCTTGCCAGGGCCGTTGCACCTTCGTCGCAAGGCGGCTTCCTATTATGTCAAGGCTACCGGTTACAAGGATAACCTGCGTACCAGGGGGCTGGTGTTTTCCTATGCCCTTGCCGTGAGTGAGGAGAATGCTTCGGGGGGACGTATCGTCACAGCACCGACATGTGGTTCGTGTGGTGTCTTGCCCAGTGTCCTGTATCATTTGTGGAAGAGCAGGGACTTTTCGGAAAACCGCATATTAAAGGCTCTTGCCACTGCGGCGTTGTTCGGTAACGTTACCAGGACGAATGCCTCAATATCGGGAGCAGAGGTTGGATGTCAGGGTGAAGTCGGGGTTGCATGTGCCATGGCTGCAGCTGCTGCAAACCAGTTGTTCGGTGGCAGTCCGGCGCAGATTGAGTATGCAGCAGAGATGGGGCTTGAACATCATCTTGGCATGACATGTGATCCTGTTTGCGGACTGGTTCAGATTCCGTGTATAGAAAGAAATGCCTATGCAGCTACGCGGGCTCTGGATGCCAACATCTACAGCACATTTACGGACGGTATTCATCGTGTTTCTTTTGACAAGGTCGTCGACGTGATGAAGCAGACGGGGCATGATTTGCCCAGTGTGTACAAGGAAACGAGCAGGGGGGGGCTGGCAAAGGATTATTCGCAGATGAAATAGTTTGCCGTTTAGAATAGTTTTTATGGAAATCAGTTAAATATTTATTTGATATGAGTAAGGATAAGGATAAGGGTATCGAGACATATGTTCTGGACAGTATCTTGGATTTGAATGCCACTAATGTATGGAATGTAAGTGAGCACGAAATCAAGCGCGCCTGGGAAGATGAGCAGGACGATGGCAGTTTTTCGCTGAGCGAGGACAAGTTGCTTAATATTATTCGTTTGTGTTTCGATGTCGTGCATTATGATGTAAACGATCAGCGTGACTGCGACAAATATGAGAACGGAGAATGGGTGACTTTTCAGCATTGTAATCAGAAGAAGGGGTGGGTGGCTATACGCCGCAAGCATATAACACGACTTTCGGATCTTAGTTACGAGAATGTCAGGCATATCACTGCAGCAACCCTTCTCGAGTTGATAGACCGTAACTTCGGTGGCGGTTGGGATAGTATTTCTCTCAGTCAGAAGGATATTATCCTCAGTGCATTTGACGTCAGTAACACGACTTTGCCTGCAAAGCGTATGCATGTTGCAGGAGGTACTCTCGAGAAAAAACTTGCCCAGGGTTTTGAAGTTCTTGAGATAGAAAAGGGTACGTGGATAGAGGCAATTTTTGCTAAGAAGAAGGAGCCTGTAGTCAAGCTGCATCTGAATGATGACAAGTACGACGAGGATGGTAATTTGCGCAAGGGTGGTACCAAAGGCCTGGACGAGGATGACGAAGAATACCAGGACGATGAAAGCTATAATGCTAATGACGAAATAGATGACGGAGTTGATGACGAACAGCTTGATGAGACTTTCTATAGCAGTTTCTCTGACGGGGTTAAGTCTTCATGCGATGATGACGAGAGTGATGATTTGAACGGCCTGAATATCGACAGTGAAGAGGAATGAAAAGCATGTTGCTGTGCAGGGCGGTGTGTATCATATGCCTTGCATTGCTTTTTTCATGCAGTAGCAGAAAATATCTGCAGGAAGGTGAACATCTGTTGACAGACGTGCGAGTCAGGTCTGACAGTTCTCATGTCAATGTATCTTCACTCTCCGGATACGTACGGCAGCATCCCAACCAGCGTTGGTTTTCTGCGATAAAGGTTCCATTGGGCATCTACCTGATGAGTAACCCGCGTAGTAACAGTGGCTTCCAGAATTTTATACGCCATATGGGAGAGCCACCGGTCGTATATGACTCCTTGCTTGGTATGCGTTCGCAGCAGAATATTCAGGATGCCATGCGCAACATGGGGTATTTGCGGGCTCGTGTAGATCGTGTCGAAACTACCAAAGGTCATAAAATCAAGGTCAAGTACCTGGTACATCCGGGAATCCGTTACTATGTGGACAGCATATACGTAGAAGTCGAGGATACTACGTTAAGCACTCATGTTGAAGAAATATCAGGTGAGTCTCTGCTTAAGAAAGGAATGGTCTTTGATGCCAATGTGTTGAACCGTGAGCGTTCGCGTATAATGAATCATCTGCAGAATAACGGGTATTACAAGTTTAATCGTGATTTTATCAGTTTTGTTGCAGATACTTCTGCTGGCCCGAAGAATGTACGTTTAAGGATGACGGTTCATAAGTTCCGTGACAGTGAGCATAAAGTACCTGTAGAACATCCTGTGTACACCATAGGAAAAGTCAGTTTTGCATACGACCGTACCAGAGGTAACAAACTGTGGATCCGGGATAATGTGCTGAACAATTCTCACAGTCTGTTTGAAGGTGAGTTGTATCGCGAAAAGGACGTGGCAGATACTTATTCCAGGATGAACCGTATGGGGGCTGTGGCGGCTACCAATATACATCTTTCAGAGAGTCCAGAGGACAGCACTGTACTGGATGCACGGATTAATATAACACCTGCAAGACTGAACAGCATACAACTGTCGCTTGACGGTACTAATACGGCAGGTGACTTAGGTGCTGCGGCACAACTGACATATCAGAACAGGAATGCTTTTCACGGTTCAGAGCTTTTTACCATAAAACTTCGTACGGCATTTGAGGCTATACGCAACCTGAAGGGATACGACAACCAGAATTTTTTTGAATACAGTATTGAGGCAGGTCTGACATTTCCCGATTTCAAATTTCCGTTCCTGTCACGGGCCTTCCGCCGCAGGGCACAGGCATTCAGTGAGCTGAGCATTGCTTTTGACAGCCAGAACCGACCGGAGTTTCACCGCCGTGTACTTACGACTTCATGGAAATATCGTTGGAGTCGGGCAGGTGGCAAGCGAAATCACAGAATAGACCTGTTTGACCTGAATTACGTATTTATGCCATGGATCAGTGAAACTTTCTATGACAAATATATTGCCAATCCTGAAAGCCGCAATGCCATTATTGCCTACAATTACCAGAATTTGTTCATATTACGTTTAGGGTACAAATACAGATACTCAAGTGTAGGTGCTGCAACTCCTGCAGGAATCTATGGAAAAGATGCCTATACAATGAGCGTTAGTGTCGAATCTGCAGGAAATCTGCTTGATGCAATATGCAGCGCAGCTAATACAAGGAGAGACTCGTTGGGACACCATAAGCTGTTCAATGTCGCCTATGCCCAGTATGCCAAGTTTGATTTTGATATATCTAAGAGTATCCGTATATCAAGACGCTCGTCACTTGCCCTGCATTTTGCCTTGGGCGTAGCCTATCCATATGGCAACAGCGACATACTACCGTACGAGAAACGTTATTTTAGCGGTGGTGCCAACAGTGTGCGTGGTTGGAGCGTTCGCGGATTGGGACCTGGCAAGTTTCAGGGGATTGATGGTAAGATAGATTTCATCAATCAGACTGGTGACCTGAAGTTGGACATGAATATAGAACTGCGTACACATCTGTTTTGGAAACTGGACGGAGCCTTGTTTATAGATGCAGGGAATATCTGGACATTGCGCGATTACAAGGATCAGCCTGGTGGACAGTTTACATGGAGCCACTGTTGGGAGCAGATAGCAGTCGCTTATGGCTTAGGCTTGCGCCTAAACTTCAATTATTTTATACTTCGCTTTGACGGAGGAATGAAGGCTATAAATCCGGCCTACGATGACAGCGAACGTCATTATCCCTTGATACATCCAAACTTCAAGCGTGACTTTACGTTCCATTTTGCCGTAGGCCTACCTTTCTGATCCTACAGAGAGGTTTCAGTAGGCATGCCTACCTAAGTTCCACTACAGTAATGCCAGCTCCTCCAAACCGTACGTCCTCGTCTCGCGCAGATCGTACTTGTGGTAACGTATTCAGATACTGGCGAATCAGTTGCCTGAGAATTCCGTTTCCTGTCCCGTGCAATATCCGCACACGTCCTGCAGAGACAAGGATGGCATCATCCATGTAATGTGTAATTGTGTCCAATGCCTCGTCCCCGCGCATTCCACGAATATCAATCTCTGGTTGGAATCTCAGGTTTGTTTCACGGATACGGTCTTGTGTCTCACGGCTTACGTAGGTCATCATCTGAATGTCTTGCCTCGCCTTTGGCTGTGTCTTGGCATTCTCCAGCTTGGACGCATCTATCGTACTGCGAACCATACCGAACTGCACCGTTATTTTCTTTCCACTTACCTTTTCTACTGTTCCTATTGCCGTCGTTCCCTTTATCTTAACCGGCTCACCGATAGCGAAACAGTCTTTTTGTGCGTTGTCTTGTAACGCTCCAAGTAAACCGCCCAGCAAGGGTTTTTGTATGTCTTGGCTTATTTGGCTATTGTTCTTTTCCTGACGTCGTTGTTCCTGGCGCTTGCGACGTTCCACTATTTGTCGCATCTTGCGCTCTATCATCTCGTCTTGTTCGTCATGCTTTGTCTCATTTAGCTTTTCGCGAAACTCGCTCAACTCATTTCTGATCTCTCGCGTTCGTTCTTTTTCTGCCTGTGCTTCACGTATCTCGCGGATGGTATTCTCAACCACGGCATTTGAGTTTTGTATGATTTCCTCTGCTTGCTGGCGTGCACCCTGGATGATTTCCTTCCGTTTCCTCTTCAGGTCTTCCATTTCCTGTTCATAGCGACGTATCGTTTCATCCATATGCTTTTCCTGCGAATGGATTGTCTGTCGCTTTCCTTCCCAGTACCTTTTGTCTCTTACGATATCCAAAAGGTACTTGTCTGCATTGACATAGTCTTTGCCCACAAGTTGAGTCGCATCGGCAATTATATCCTCAGGAATTCCTATCTTACGTGCAATTTCTATAGCAAATGAACTGCCGGGATTTCCTATCTGTAATTGGAATAGAGCCTGCATTTTTTGCCTGTCATAAAGCATGGCACCATTTACTACTCCCTCGTTTTCTTCTGCAAAATGTTTGAGGTTTTGGTAATGAGTAGTAATTATTCCATAGGAATTGCGCTGTACGAATCTCTTTAGTATCGCCTCGGCTATGGCACCACCTATCGTAGGTTCTGTACCACCTCCGAATTCGTCTATGAGAAGCAGGGTTGTCGGAGAGGAAAGCTTCATCATGTTCTTCATGTTGAGGAGATGGCTGGAATATGTTGACAAATCATCCTCGATACTCTGCTCATCACCGATGTCTATCCCTATCTTTTCAAAAATACCCATGCGACTGTCTTCTCCTACGGGAACAGGCAGCCCGCACTGCATCATGTATTGTAGCAGGCCGACGGTTTTAAGGCATACGCTTTTTCCTCCGGCATTTGGTCCGGAGATGATTAGTATGCGGTTTTTCTTGTTAAGCTTTATGTCCAACGGTACGATTTCCTTTCCTTGTCGTTGTAGAGAAAGCTTCAGCAACGGGTGTTGCGCCTTGAACCAATCGACAAATGGGTAGGGTAGGATTTGCGGACATATAGAATCCGTTTGCTGTGCAAACCTTACTTTAGCCCGTACAAACTCAAGGTTGCCAAGGAATTTGAATGCGCGTAGCAATTCCTTTGTATTTGGACGGACCAACATCGTTATATGTTTCAGTATTTGTATTATTTCACGTTTTTCTTCACTCTCCAGTTCACGGATGTGGTTATTAGCTTCTACGACCTCTTGGGGTTCTATATATATGGTCTTTCCGGTTGCACTCTCGTCATGCACGATACCGTTAAGACGACGCTTCAGTGTCGGGCTTACAGGAATTACCAGACGTCCTTCCCTGAATGTGGGGGTTACGTCCTTGGCTACAAGTCCTTCGTCCTTTACACTTTTGAGTATACTGTGCAGTTTACGGTTTACACTTCCTTCGCTACTGCGCAGTTCTCGACGTATACGCATAAGTTCGGGACTCGCGTCGTCCCGGATTTTTCCGTATTTGTCTATTGTCTTGTCAATGACAGACGCAATTGCGATAAATGTAAAGACGCCGATTGAAAGTTCGTTGAGCGCAGGGTATAGAGGTGATCCGTCATTTTCGGCGCGAATTATCTTTAACCATGTGTGTAGGGTATCAAGTGACTTCTTTAGTTTACCGAGATCCTCTTCTTCGACATGAGATCCCTCAATATGTATCCGTTGTATTGCAGGACGCATGTCATAAAAGAACATTTCCGGAAGATCCGAACTTCCTTCCATGATATCTCTCAACTCATTCGTCTCATGGAGATGTTGTGTTATCTCGTCCGGTTCGGTGAGCATTACCAGTCGTGAGACGATTTCGCGCCCCAGATCGCTTTGGCAATTCGCTGCCAAAAGATTTTTAATCTCATCGAATCCTATCTTTTTTTCAAAAATATCAGGATATATCATTTTTACAAGTTCTTTTCAGGATATAGGTCATTCCACCATGTCGGATCATCTTGCAGCCATTTCTGGAACCATGCCATGATGGTGTTATGCCATTTGACACGCTTTCCGTAGTTACTGATGTAGTGGTTTTCTCCGTCAACAATGACAAATGCAGTTTCACGTCCCAGTATCTTCAGGGCATTGAACATCTGTATACTTTCACCGATAGGTACATTTGTATCTGCACTGCCATGCATGAACAATAGTGGCGTGTGAACTTTGTCGGCATTGAAAAGCGGCGCGTGTTCGGTATACAATTTTGAATTGTTCCACGGATATGATTCCGGTGCCGCACATGCATTGTAGCTGTATCCCCAATAACCTTCACCCCAATAGCTTGCAGGGTTTGATATTCCTGCGTGGGATACAGCAGCGGCAAATATGTCAGTCTTTGTTTGCAGGTACTGAGTCATGAAGCCACCATATGAAGCTCCCAGGCATCCTATCTTTCTTTCGTCTACAAACGGATGTTCCTTGCAAAACTGCTTCGTTCCTGATATAATGTCGTCGGCAGTATAATCGCCATATGCATTCGAATGACGTGCACCGAATTCCTGGCCGAATCCACTGCATCCGCTTGGTTGCAACACGTATACGACATATCCCATTGATGCCCAAGTCTCATAGCTGTACGAACTGTTCAAATATCTTCCCACAGGTGAACATCCTCCATAATAGTACACAAGCATGGGATATTTCTTGTCTGGGTTGAATGACGGTGGAAGATAATAGCATCCATATATGCTGTCTCCGCGCTCTGTTTTGAAAGTCCAAGTCTTGCATTTGCCGATTTCAATGTCTTCCATTGTCCTGGGATTAAGGTCGTCCAGCAATGTATGTCTTCCGGATTCAAGGTCAAGGACCCAGCTGCGCTCGGCTGTCGTGGCACCTTGCCCTACGTATGATATTACGGGTTTGGATTCTGCCATGTCCCATCCCCGGAAAACGTAATTCTCGTTCAGTTTCAGACGTCTCCATTTATATTCTCCGTCTTTACCCCTTACGTCGGGTTTCATACGGAAAATGCCCATCTCGTCCTTGTCCTCGCAGTATGCATAGATATATCCGTCAGCTTTTGACCAATATACCGACGTTATGCTCGGGTCGAAGTTCTTTGTCAGCGGGTGGAATGTCCGCGTCTTGATATCGTACAGGTACAGGTCATGTTCATACATGTTTGGAGTCATACCTTCCGGACAGATATTCCCTATGCCTCCAAAAGCCTCTCCGCTTCCCTCAAATAGAATTTTCGTCGCATCGGGCGAGAATATTGTGCTGTTTACAAACCCGTCACATGAATATATGGTATCTCTCGCACCGGTATTCAAGTCAACGACATAGCATGAACTGAAACTGTACGGTCGCTTTGTCGGATCGTCCCAATAGGATGTAAGCAGGAGCTTGTTGCCATCATCGCTAACGGTACCGCTCGTCGACCGTGTTCCCTTGGTCAGTTGTCTGATTTCTCCCGTCTTTACATCTATTATCGACAGATTATATCGGTTCCTCCACCCATCGATACGGTCGTCAGGCATAATTATCTGGTGGACGTCGGCATTTTTCTCGCGAGGTCCGTCAACGCGTTCGCTTACCATCAACTTTGTATCCTTTGCACAGAACCATACATTGTCCTTTCCAGTGTAAGTGAACAGATGAGTACGTCGGCCGCTTTGAACGTCCTTATATTCATATATGGTGTTATTCTCGCGATTCTTTCTGCTTGTGATGTATCTGTCGTCATTTGCAGACCACTGTACAAAATTGTCGGCATTGTATCTGTTTCCGCTGCGTGTGTCGATTATCTCGTTTGTCCAGTCTTTGTCACCGTCCATCTTCGTTACATATCTCTGTTGGTATACGTAACGTCCGGTCGAACTGATACGGGTGTTGCCAATATGCTCGTTCGCCATCTGGTCCTCAAGGCAGTAATATCGTTTTCCATCAGGATTTATCTCCGTATAGCAGTCTTTCCTGCTACCGGCATACTCAGTCATGACCCAGATACTGACCGTGTCAGGCTCGTCTGTATTTTCTTGAAGTTTTACCACACAGTCATGTCGTCCGGGTACCAGGGACGGCGTATTCCCAAGGTCCTTGCCGTTTACATACAGTTTGTTCTTGCCTTTAGAACATATCCTAAACTGTGTTCTCCTGTATCGCGTGTTCTGCATATAGAAGCCCAGCTGGTATATACCCTTCCCCTTGATTATTATTGCGGAGCTGTCTGCTATTGCCGAAGAACGTTTTTTTGCCGACGGACATTTCCAGAGGTTCAGGTTCATGTCAGTATCCCATGCGATATCCGTTCCGAGGTATTCCTTGCCATTTGCATCCGTCTTGGACGTCAACATTACGTTGGCAGCAGAAGCAGGGTATGGCCCGGCAATATATACGTTTTTGACTACAAGAGTGTCTCTTTTCTCTGCATGTAATGCAACATTTGCAAATATCAGCAGTGCTGCAAGAAAGCCAGGCTTTATCATTTTTATCAGATATTAATAGTTCCAGATTCAATTTACGAGCGGGTTACGTTTTTGACTCCCTTAACGGTCTTCAGTTTGCGAATCAGCTGGTTCAGTCTTCCAGCATCGTCCAGCATTACCGTAAGTGTCCCGCTGAACAGGCCGTCAACAGAATCGATAGATATGCTACGGAGTAGTATTTTCTCTTCTTTTGAAATAATGCTTGTGATATTGTTGACAATTCCCAGGTCATCGTTTCCGATAATTCGTAGTGTAATAGGATATTGGCTACCGCCTTTCCCGGCCCATTCGGCACGTACTATTCTGTAACCGAAGCGTTCACGCAACTGTTTTGCGTTTGGACATGCGGTGCGATGTATCTTGATTCCGCCTCCGCTCGTGACGAAGCCGAAGACTTCGTCTCCGTATACAGGCTGACAGCACCTGGCCATTTGGAAATCAATACCTTTCAGCGTCCTGTCTATGACCAGTACGTCATCACTATGGTGTGCCAGTTCATTTGCGCCCGGTGTATTCAGGATGAAGTCCGTAGCCTTGCTTTTTTCTGTCAAAAGGCTGCCTGCGTCAGGTTTAGTGATAAGGTTCAGCCTTGCCGAATAGTCTTCAAGAACAGTGTTTATGTCAATTCTGTTTTGAGCCAGGGCCTCGTAGAAGTCTGTCACGACCTTAAAGCCCAATCCAGTTATCGTATGCATCAGTGTCGGCTCGTCATATTCCAGCTTGCGATTTTTCATCTTGCGTTCCAGGACCTCCTTTGCCATCAGGGCTTGCCTGAATTGCATTTCTTTC
>DFKL01000087.1:0-788 GCA_002373535.1 Prevotellaceae bacterium UBA3646
AAATCACCACTGAGCATGTTGGAGTTTGAGCCTGTCACGATGATTTCAATATCAGGCTCCTCATAATAACTGCGAATACTGTTCTCAAAACCTTCTATATCCTGAACTTCATCTATCAGGATGTAGTTGGTCTTTGTCCTGTCTCGCCGTTCATCAATGTAGGCGTTCAGGTCCCGGTCGGTCTGAATGTCGGCAAATTCATGTTTCTCCTTGTCAATGAAGATAATGTTTGCATGAATATCTTCTGCCACCTTATCCCTGAAGAGGCGCAGGGTGTAGCTCTTTCCTATACGACGTTGACCGACGATGATAATTATGGTGTCCTTACCAAGATACTTCGAAATCTTGTCAAGATAGCTTTGTCTTACGATTGCTTTCATATCTTTTATAAATGAAATTTGCTGCAAATATAACAATTTTATCTTTTATAAAAGACAAAATACGAAATTATCTGCATTTTATCTTGTATAAAAACGGACAGTTTTGCCAAATTTCTCACGAAAAAGCGGACAAAAACTTGTAATATATTTGTTTTCAATAGGTTGCGTTGTTGGTTCGTCTGCGTGTAAGATTGCCTGGGCATCTGTATATGCCCGGGCTGTTTTTGTGTGATGGTATGTGGCTCGGCACCTGTGTGTCGTGTACGGATTTCTCACTGATTATTTTGTCGCCTTGAATGCCGTGATCTTCAAAGTAGAACTTATCGTTGCTCTCAAATATCTTCCGTCCGTGGATGTCATATCTGTTCACCTTGTGAATCATAATGATTCACACAGATACTTAGCATA
>DFKL01000087.1:908-1285 GCA_002373535.1 Prevotellaceae bacterium UBA3646
TTTGCTATGCTGTTGGCTGAGATGACACTCCGCATTGGACATTGTCATGTCAATTCCAGCGTATGGGCAAGGGATGCTATAGTATTCTGCAACGACAATCTGCGTCTGACAGGAAATATACTCTACCTGCCTGTGTATATGACAATGTTCCTCTGCCATCGCACAGAGTGCGAATCAATGGTATATGTGCCAGACCTGAGCGGTTTGTAATTTCTGTCATGTAAATTTTGAAAAGTTACGGGATAAAATATTATCTTTGCGTTCAACAGCAAAACTATCCATGCCACACATTGCCTACATAAAAGGTTTCGTCCATACTGCCCTGCCAACTGTCTGCGGCAAGGGCGCAGGCAGTGGCATTTACCCCCCCCCCCCCC
>DFKL01000087.1:1345-5775 GCA_002373535.1 Prevotellaceae bacterium UBA3646
ATTTTGCGCAGGTCGTAGTATTTGCTACGATAGGCTCTCAGTATCCACAAGGTGCATTTCCGTTTCGTGTTGGAGCGGAAATGCACCTTGTGGCGTGTTATTATTGCCGCATGCGAGTCCTCCGAAAAGTCGTCGAAAAAAATATCTGTCAGCAATGGGTCACTTTTTGTGGAAAATAGCATAAAATAAAAATATTATCACACCAAGATGTATAAATCCCGGATATACAGAACTCACTTAGTCTGTCTTCTGATACTATTGTCACAATTCGCCTTTGCCCAGGAAAGACTGGATTTTCATATCGTAAGCTTTCAGCTTGACCAGTTTTCAACCACTGCCCAGGACAAGCGTTTTGAAAAAATAGACGGCGATGGAAACCGATATGCCATAATCAAGGTCAAGGATGTGGACGGTCAGGGCGGACTTGACGGGTTTACGTTCAATTTCGGAACCCTCAACAGCATTGTCGAGAGCCACGACGACGAGTTGTGGGTATATGTACAGCGCAATGCAAAAACCGTAACTATCAAGCGCCCCGGCTATAAGACTATAGAGAAATACGATCTTAATACAACCATCCAGCCAGGCAAGGTATACGAGATGCGCATTACCATGAGTCGTGTCAGGAGGTTTGTCGAGCATGATATTACAAAGCAGGTGCTGCAGTTTGTCGTTACTCCTTCCAGGGAAAATGCGATAGTAAAGATAAAGAAGACCGACTCCAATTCAGATTTCGAGATATGGGGAGCCGTGGACGAGACAGGTTCTATCGACAAGATAATGGATTTTGGCACCTACGACTATATGGTAAGCGCGGTAGACTACGAATCTTCGGTAGGAAGGGTTACCCTGTCAGATTCGAGGAAAACCCATGTCGAGAAGGTAATTCTAAAGCCCGACTTCGGATTTCTTGTCGTGGACGATGCGTACGGAATATCTGGAGCCCAGCTCTTTGTAGATGACATCAAGGTAGGAACTATTCCATATCGCGATTTGAATAAAAGATGGAGTTGCGGCCCCCACAAGATAACGGTTACAAACGGCGATTTGTACAAAACGTACAATTCCACGTTCACTATAGAAAAGGGCGATACAACCCGCCTGTCCCCGAAGCTGGAGTCGGATTTTGCCCAGACTACGATCAGCGTTGATGCCGATGCCGAGATATTTATCGACGGAAAGAGCAAAGGTCGCAGGACGTGGACCGGCCCGTTAAAGGCCGGCAGGTATATCGTAGAATGTAAACAGGACAGACACAAGCCTACAAGCATGTCTATAAATGTCAAGGCGGATAATGCGGAAACTTTCACTGTTCCTGCTCCAGTTCCTATTACCGGAGCCTTGTATGTACGCTCTACTCCGTCCGGTGCTTCTGTCCGGATAGACAGTATTGACTATGGCAATACGCCCAGACTTATCCAGAATCTTCTCATAGGCAGTCACGACATACAGCTCACGTTGCCCAATCACAAGACAGAGCAGCGCAGCATCACTATAAAGGAAGGTGAGACCCAAAATGCAGATATCGAGCTGAGCGACATTGCATATATGACCATCGACAGCAAACCTACCAAAGCCAGGCTCTATATCAATGGCGAGCATGTGGGCGACACACCGTATTCAAAGGAAATGGCATCGGGCGACTATGACATAGAAATACGCAGGAAGAAATACCGGACGTTTCACCAGAAAGTCCATCTGGACAGCTCCAGTCCCTCGATTGACATTTCGCTGAAGCGGCATTACCTGCGCCCCTGGTCGTTCTATATACAGCCATTCATGCAGGTAGGCAGCAACATGTCGGCAGGCGCGGCAATAGGTGGATACATAGCAAATGTCAATATCGAGGGATACTATGCCATGGGGATGAAGAAAAGCGAAATGATCTACTGGAACGCAATCTCTGGCAACGACAGGCCGTGCGGCTATGTATACAAGGCATCGTCAATGGGCGGAAAGCTTGGGTACGGATTTACCGTTCTGAGGACCAGAATGAGGATAACGCCACAGTTAGGCATTGGCATTACCAACATCTCATCCTCGGAGACTTACGGCGATACGTCTTCGTTTGATGCATCCAAGGCTTATGCCGTGAGTGCATCCGTCGGAGCCAAGGTCGAATATGCCTTTGCCGGTTGTCTGGGCGTCTATGTGGCTCCTGAGTATGATTTTGCCGTCAAGAAATCCGACTGTTTCAGCGAGATGGAATCCGTATCGTCAACAGTCAAGGGCTTCGCCTCAGGGTTTAATTTCAGGATAGGTCTGAGTTTGTTCTTCTAAAATACCAATGATGAGAAAAACATTTCTTTACATATCGGCACTTCTGGTTTTCGCAGGCTGCTCCGAAAGCACCTACGATGGCACCAGGGCACCGTCGCTGAACCGGCGGTATCTGTATGTCCCCGTCAGCACGTTGAATTTTGGCGCACAGCCATCGTCGCGAAAAGTCAGCATAGAATCGGAACAGACCGACTGGAATATCGCAGTCCCTGCAGATTGGCTATCCGTCAGCCAAGGCTCCGGAGCAACGTCGGCATCTGTCGAATTCACTGCGGAACTGAACAAATCCGCAGATATATCCCGGGTGTGTGTTGCAACCATATCCTCGGATGTTACGGATTATAGCCGTTCGTTTCCCATAACCGTCACCCAGGGCAAGAACACTCCCTACATCACACTTGCAGACAACAGCCTCAGCTGCTCTGCATTGCAGCAGAGCCTGACCCTCGATGTCAGTGCCAATACCGGATATACCATCCAGAATACGGCGGAAAGCTGGCTTCACGTGGATTCGTATGACGACAGTGCCGTCAGGCTTCGTGTAGATGAGAACGATACAGGCAAGGAGAGAAGTGCAGTCCTGACCCTAAAGGCAAATTCATACAATGGCGTCTCTGCATCAATAGGTATAAGACAGAAGATGGCAAATATTACATCTACGTCAGATAAACTGCATTTTGGACATAACGGTGCGTCCCAGACTATCGACATTCAGTCCGAGGCGTCGTGGACGGCAACATCCACCAGTTGGATTTCCGTCTTTCCACAGTCTGGCAAGGCTGGCAAGACGCAGGTAATGATATCAGTCCCTGGCAATGCTTCGGTACTTGGCCGTGACGGTTCCGTGTATTTCACGGTCTCCGACGACAATCGCGTCGAGGTGCCTGTAGTGCAGGAAGGAGTCACCCTGAGTCTTTCACCGGAGGATATTACGTTCAGTTCGTTCGTTGGCAGTCAGTCTATTGCCGTAGAGTCGAATGAAAGGTGGATGGTCACGGCAAAGCCGGACTGGATTACTCTTGACAAGACGTCTGGCACCGGCAATGCCTCATTGCAGGCAACGGTTACGGAAAATCACACCACATCAGAGAGGCGCGGAGAAATAACAGTTACTACGGACGATGATGTAGTCTCCAGGACTATACAGGTCAGGCAGGAGGCCAAGACCGTAGATTATGCAGATGCTACGTTGGAGTTTAATTATACCGCCGGCACTCAGTCCGTCAGTTTTACTACGGACGGCAATTGGTCGCTCACACAGGATGCTGATTGGTTCTCCGTTGACAGGACATCAGGTAGCGGCAGTGCCACGCTGACGGTTACCGTCACGGAAAATAATACCATACAGGCCAGGGAGGGAAAGATTTCACTCCTTATCGCAGACCAGGCTTATACCATATCTATATATCAGAATTGCAAGTATCTGCATTTGTCATCTTCTGCGTTCACTTTCGGCTCACGGGCTGGCAGCGTCCAGCTGTCCGTCAGTTCCAATACCGATTGGAAGGCTATGGTAGGCGAGGGCAGCGACTGGATTTCCATTACACCGTCCGGCGGAACGAACGATGCAGACATAGCAATCAGTGTTACGGAGAACAAGACTGTCAGCAACCGTTCAGGTAAGATAGAAATAGAGATCCCAAACGTAATTACATATATTGTCGATGTCTTGCAAAACAGAAAATACATCAAGACAGACATGACATCCGTCAATTTCCTGAAGACAGGAGGTCAGATATCCTTTAATGTAACTACCGATGGTACATACGAGGTTTCCAAGATAGGAACCTGGTTCGGATTTGTCAAGACAGGCGATGTTATAACCGTCGTAGCTCCGGCAAACGAAACCGGTACGGCACGCACAGGTGCCATAAGACTGACGATGACCGATATCGACGGTACCTTTTCACTTCTCGTACCGGTTACCCAGGAAGCAGGATCAAGTTCAATATCATCTGTCGTAAACAAAACAATTAAGCTATGATGAATATAGATACTATCGTTATCCAAATGAAACATATATTATCGTCCCATAGGCTTTTAGCCACCATGTTCCTCTTTGCCGTCACCACTCTCTGTTGGGCCTACGATTTTGCCGTAAACGGCATTTATTACGACAAGAACTCAGACGGCACCAGTGTCACCGTCAC
>DFKL01000108.1 GCA_002373535.1 Prevotellaceae bacterium UBA3646
GGTCCGTTGCCACCATGACCATCAGATCGTCATTGATATTGTACACGTCACGTACCTTGCCGTGATAAACGCCTACCTGCCCTGGCAGGCAAAAATCAGTTCTTGTCAGAGCCTTCATCTGTATCGTATTTTTTATATGCTTTCACAATCCGTGTCACAAGCCTGTGACGGACGATGTCCTTCTCGCTCATCTGAATGAATGATATCCCCTGGACATCGCGGAGGATGCCGCATGCTTCGCTGAGTCCGCTCCTGACTCCGCGCGGAAGGTCCACCTGGGTCATGTCGCCGGTGATAATCATCTTGGAATTCATTCCCATTCGCGTAAGGAACATCTTGATCTGTTGTGCGGTGGTATTCTGTGCCTCATCCAGAATGACGACGGCATCGTTCAGGGTGCGTCCACGCATGAAGGCAAGAGGTGCTATCTGGATAATCTTCTGCTCCATCATCTCCTGTAGCTTCTGTACCGGAATCATGTCCTCGAGAGCATCATATAACGGCTGCAGATACGGGTCTATCTTGTCCTTCATGTCTCCTGGCAGGAAGCCTAACTTCTCGCCTGCCTCCACGGCTGGACGCGACAGGATTATCTTACGTACTTCCTTGTTCTTCAGGGCACGGACGGCGAGTGCAATACTCATGTAGGTCTTGCCGCTTCCGGCCGGCCCGGTAGCAAAGATCATGTCGTTCTCACGGAAAGCCCTGACCAGCTGCTGCTGATTGCCGCTACGGGCTGCTATCGGCTTTCCAGTAACGCTGTATACTATGACGCCTTCCACCCCGTCCTGACGTACCTTTTCTCCATGCAGGATATGAAGAACGTCCTCCTCTGTAAGGCTGTTGTACTTGTGACAATGGGCCTCCAGCTTCTGTATGTTCTCTTCAAAGGCACACATTTCCAGCTCGTCGCCCATGACGTGCAGGACATTGCCACGTGCCACTATCCGCAATTTCGGGTAAAGCGCCTTAACCAAATGAATGTTGGCATTGCCTACTCCATAGAACACGAGCGGGTCGGCATCCTCCAACACTATGTGCTTTTCTATCATTTTATCCCGGTTTGTGCACAAAGTTAGGCAATATTTTGGAAATTCGGTCATTTTACATTAACTTTGTGTCGTAAATGTGCTATGAGACGGTTAAAGAAAAATATTTATATAGGTCTGTTTTGTGCCACGGTCGGCGTCTTGCTTATCATAAAGGCGGCAAGAGGACCTGCGGGGATGAATGAAAGGGGACCGGCCGTGACGGAAGACTCCGTACAGGCAAAGAGTCATTCCATGTCACTGGACAATAATGCCGCAAAAGCAGTGAAGTCCAGACGCAGCACGGACAGCATCCCCCACCCTATCTATTCGGTCCCCTCGTACGATGAGTGTTTCCCTGACCTGCAGGACGTACAGATAGCCAGTGCGCAGAGACTGGGCGTATCGCCTGTACGTGACAGGAAAGAGGCTGAGAACCGCAAGAAGGAACTGGTATATGTCGGGATGAATCCCTATTATGTAATCGACAAGGGCATGAGCAGCAGCATTCCTTATCTGATACCACGTGCCGCAGTCCTGCTGAACGACATTGCGCACAACTTCGTCGACAGCCTCTACGTAAAGGGCATTCCCCTGCACAAGGTGATCGTAACCAGCGTGCTTCGCACGGAACACGACGTCGCAAACCTGAGGAAGAAGAACCCCAATGCCAGTGAGCAGTCGTGTCATCGCCATGGTACGACGTTTGACATCTGCTACAACCGATACCACACGGTTGCACTGCCCGGGGAGACACGTCGTGAAGTGAGGAACGACACCTTGAAATGGATCTTGAGCGAGGTCCTTCGCGACCAGCGGGACATGGGACGATGCCACATCAAGCATGAGGTTAAACAAAGCTGCTTCCACATTACGGTGAAGTAACCGGTGAACAATTGCCGACGACATGCGTAAATTCGGACTTATCGGATATCCGTTGGGGCATTCGTTCTCGAAGAGATTCTTCAACGAAAGATTCTTTCCGGAGAACGGGATTGATGCCGAGTATCTGAATTTTGAAATTCCGCATCCCGAAATGTTGTTGGACATCGTCCGCGACAACCCCGACCTGCAAGGCCTGAACTGTACAATTCCATACAAGCGGGCCATCATTCCGCTGCTGGACGAGCTGAGCAAGGATGCGCTTGAGGCCGGTGCGGTAAATGTCATTGGCATCGAGCGTGTCCCGTCAGGAAAGACGATGGATGGCCGTGGATTCAGGCTAAAGGGATTCAACAGCGACATAATCGGTTTCAGGGACAGCATAGTGCCATTGCTCAGGCCACATCACAGGAATGCCCTGATACTGGGAACCGGAGGAGCATCCAAAGCCGTATGCATAGTCCTGAGCAGGCTGGGGATCGAGTGGACTTACGTCAGCCGCACTGCCAAGAGGAACCAACTGACATACGGCGACCTGACTCCGGAACTAATGTACAAACACAGCATCGTGGTAAACTGTTCGCCTGTAGGAATGTATCCAAACGTAGACGACTGCCCGGACATTCCATACGACGCAATATCTGACAAGCACCTTCTGTATGACCTGGTATATAATCCTACGGAAACAACATTCATGAAGCGTGGAGCGGCTATGGGTGCCGTAGTGAAAAACGGTCTTGAGATGCTGGAACTACAGGCCATGGCGGCCTGGGAATTCTGGAATTTAAGTTAAATTCCCATAATATTTCGAGTTTGTGGATTATTATTCATATCTTTGTGCACGAATAATATGTACACACAAAGCTCATGAGCAACCAACGTTACATGATGCGTGGCGTATCCGCTGCCAAAGAGGATGTGCACAATGCAATCAAAAACATTGACAAAGGTATTTTCCCACAGGCTTTCTGTAAGATAATCCCGGATATCCTGGGTGGCGATCCTGAATACTGTAACATCATGCACGCCGACGGTGCGGGCACAAAGTCCTCGCTTGCATACATGTATTGGAAGGAGACCGGTGACCTGGAGGTATGGAGAGGCATTGCACAGGATGCATTGGTGATGAACACTGACGACCTGCTGTGCGTAGGCGCCGTGGACAACATTCTGGTATCGTCGACAATAGGCCGCAACAAGATGCTGATTCCCGGCGAGGTTATCTCTGCAATCATCAATGGTACTGACGAGCTTATGCAGGAGATGCGAGACATGGGCATCGGCATTTACGGCACCGGCGGAGAGACGGCAGACGTTGGCGACCTGGTCCGCACCATAATCGTGGACAGCACGGTGACATGTCGCATGAAACGCCGTGACGTGATTGACAATGCGAACATACGCCCGGGTGACGTGATCGTCGGGTTGTCAAGCACAGGACAGGCAACATACGAGAGGGGGTACAATGGCGGCATGGGCAGCAACGGACTGACATCTGCACGCCACGACGTATTCTCAAAATACCTGGCAGAAAGGTACCCGGAGAGTTATGACCACTCGGTACCGGAGGAACTGGTCTACAGCGGGACAAAGCGTATGGACGATATGATTGACGGCTGCCCGCTGACTGCAGGCAAACTGGTTCTCTCACCGACACGCACATACGCTCCGGTAATCAAGAAAGTCCTGGATATCATGCGCTCACGAATTCACGGCATGGTACACTGTACAGGCGGGGCACAGACCAAGGTCCTGCATTTCATAGGCGACAACTGTCACGTGATAAAGGACAACATGTTCCCCGTACCGCCGCTGTTCCGTACGATACAAGAGGAGAGCAATACCGACTGGGCAGAAATGTACAAGGTGTTCAACATGGGACACAGGATGGAGATATATGTTGCTCCGGAGGATGCCGAAAGGATTATCGAAACGAGCAGGTCCTTCAACATCGACGCACAGGTAGTAGGCCGGGTCGAGGAAGGAAGGAAGGGATTGACGATAAGAAGCGAATACGGAGAATTCAATTACTAATTCCGAACAGACTGACAAATGGATATATTAGACAAACTGGACGGTCTTGTCAGCAGGTTCGAAGAGGTCTCGACCTTGATTACCGACCCTGACGTGATAGCTGACCAGAAAAGATACGTAAAGCTGACCAAGGAATGGAAAGACCTTGGCAGGATTATGGAAGCCCGCAAGGAATATATGGGATGCCTGCAGAACATAGAGGATGCCAAGGACATGATTGCCATGGAGGAGGACGCGGACATGAAGGCCATGCTACGCGAGGAAATGACATCAAGCGAGCAGCGCATTCCAGAGCTTGAGGAGGAAATCAAACTCTTGCTGATTCCTGCCGATCCCGAGGACGACAAGAACATAGTCATGGAAATCCGCGGAGGAACAGGCGGAGACGAGGCTGCATTGTTTGCAGGTGACCTGTTCCGCATGTACAGCAAGTATTTTGAGTCCAAAGGGTGGAAAATGACGGTTTCCAACTATAACGAGGGTGCATCCGGAGGGTACAAGGAAATTGTATGTACCGTAACAGGAGAGGGTGTATACGGTACGATGAAGTACGAGAGCGGCGTACATCGTGTACAACGTGTCCCGGCAACAGAGACGCAGGGGCGTGTACACACCAGTGCCGCGACGGTGGCTGTCCTACCCGAGGCCGAGGAGTTCGACGTAGAGATAAACGAGGGTGCCATAAAGTGGGACACCTTCCGTTCGTCCGGTGCCGGAGGACAGAATGTGAACAAGGTGGAGTCTGGCGTCCGTGCTAGATATGTCTGGAGGAATCCGTTCACCAACGAGGATGAGGAAATCCTGGTGGAGTGTACAGAGACCCGTGACCAGCCAAAGAACAAGGAGCGTGCCCTGGCCCGTCTGCGCACATTCATCTATGACAAGGAACACCAGAAATATCTGGACGACATCGCGAGCCGCCGCAAGACCATGGTTTCTACAGGTGACCGCTCGGCCAAGATACGTACATATAACTATCCACAGGGACGCATAACCGACCATCGTATCGGCTATACGATATACAATTTGCCTGCATTCATGGACGGTGACATCCAGGACTGCATCGACCACCTGAT
>DFKL01000154.1 GCA_002373535.1 Prevotellaceae bacterium UBA3646
AGGTGAAGTATCCGTATAATGTCAATCTGCTCACGCAAAATGCGGCAATGGAGATACTGCAGGACATGGAGAAGATAGAACGCTGGATAAATACGATACGTGCAGAGCGCTCTGCGATATTGCCATGCTTGCAGGAGTTGCCCATAGTCCAGCAGGTATATCCTACTTCGGCCAATTTCGTCCTGATACGGGTTAAGGATGCCGATGCGATATACCGTTATCTCGTGGACAGGGGTATTATAGTGCGTAACCGCAACCGTGTGGCGCTTTGCGGAAACTGCCTGCGGATAACCATAGGTACCAAGGAAGAAAACAATGAACTGCTGGGAGCTCTGCGCAGCTTCAACTGACAGACAAGACAATATACATAATCGTGAAGAAGTTTCTGTTTATAGACCGCGACGGTACAATACTGCGTGAACCGGATGACGAACAGATTGATTCGTTCGCAAAGTTCCAGTTTGTACCAGGTGCCATCGGCGTCCTCTCATTTCTGGCAAGACATACGGACTATCGTTTCGTGCTTGTCAGCAACCAGGATGGGTTAGGTACAGCCTCGTACCCCGAGGTGGATTTCTGGCCTACGCACAATCTTATGCTTGACATTCTCAGGGGTGAGGGCGTAGTGTTTGACGCACAGCACATAGACAGGTCTTTTCCTGGGGATAACCTGCCTACTCGCAAGCCTGGAACGGCCATGCTATACAATTATATCAATGACGAAGAGGTGGATATGTCTGCCTGCTATGTAATAGGTGACCGCGACAGTGACCGTATGTTGGCGGAGAACCTGGGATGTGGTTACTTATATCCTGACTGGGAGAAGGTACGCGAGATTGTCTTTGCCGGTTATCGCACTGCTGAGGTGCGGCGTACGACTAAGGAAACGGACATTTACGTCAGCGTAGGGTTGGACGGCAATGGTAACGGTACGATATCAACCGGGCTGGGATTCTTTGATCACATGCTCTGTCAAATAGCCAAGCATGGCAACATCGACCTTACCGTAACCTGCAATGGCGATATTCATGTGGATGAACATCATACCATCGAGGACACGGCACTTGCACTGGGTTCGTGCCTTCTCAAAGCATTGGGTGACAAACGTGGTATAGAGCGTTACGGGTATGCACTGCCGATGGATGATTGCCTGTGTCAGGTGGCATTGGATCTTGGCGGTCGTCCATGGCTTGTCTGGGATGCTTGTTTCAAGCGTGAGAAAGTCGGAGACATGCCGACAGAGATGTTCATGCATTTCTTCAAGAGCCTCTCTGATGCTGCAATGATGAATCTCAACATCAAGGCAGAGGGAACCAACGAGCATCATAAGATAGAGGGGATATTCAAGGCGTTTGCACGAGCTCTCAAGATGGCTGTCAGACGTGATGTGGGACATTTCAGCTTACCGTCAAGCAAGGGAGTGCTTTAGTGGAACAGAATTTCTCATCAAAACTGCTGGAACGTGCCGTAGAGGAAGTCAGCCATCTTCCGGGCATAGGTCGCAAGACAGCACTGCGTCTTGTGCTGCATCTGCTTCGTCAGGATGCCACTCAGACAAATGCCCTTAGTGAGGCTCTCACTACATTGCGGCGCGAGGTCCGCTACTGCAGTGTATGTCACAACATATCGGACACACAGATATGCCAGATATGTTCCAACCCCAAACGTGACGGTACTATCCTGTGTGTGGTGGAAAACGTGCAGGATGTCATGGCTGTCGAGGCGACGAACATGTTCAACGGCCTTTATCATGTCTTAGGCGGTGTTATCAGTCCGATGGACGGAATAGGTCCCAGCAACCTGCACATACAAAGTCTTACGGAACGGGTACAAAAAGATCATGTCAGTGAGGTGATACTTGCCCTGAGTCCTACAATGGAGGGTGATACCACTGCGTATTTCATATACCGCAGACTCATTGCACTAGGCATTCAGGACCTAAGTATCACGGTCATCGCCCGTGGCGTAGCTCAGAACAACGAATTGCAGTATACCGACGAGGCTACACTGGGAAGAGCCTTGGCCGGCAGGACTCCGTTCGTGGCAGGTTAGTCGTATGATTAATACATGAATTCTAATTAAAGAGGAGATGATGATGAAGTCAAAACTCAAGTATTACGGCAACATGCTGGCCGTAGGTCTCGTTTTTGTAATACTGGAGACTTATACGGAAACACATGGGGCATTGCTCGGTGCAACGCAAGGCGTGGCATCGGCAATCTATATCTCACAATTGGCTGTCGCTGCCTTTGCGTTGCTGGCTATGTGGCTCAACTTCAATTCTCTCAGGGAAAAGCCTGCACAGGCAAGACTCGTACTGACAGCATCGGCCATTCTTGTCATAGTGCAATATTTTTTCCGCTATGATACAAATCTTCTGTGGCTTCTGCCCATGATTGCCGTAGTATATATATTCCGCTATGAAGCACTTACGCGCAGTTGAACCGGAAGACCTCGATCTGATGTACGTTATCGAAAACGACATTCTGTTGTGGAGATACTGTTCCACGACGGTTCCGTTTTCGCACTATACTCTGAAACAATATATCCGGGACAGTACAACTGATCTGTACCGCGATCAGCAAGTCCGTTTTGCCATTCGCGACGACAATGGTGCTACATGCGGTTTCCTGGACATCACCAACTTCTCGCCACGGCATTCGCGTGCCGAGGTCGGTATCGTGCTTGTGGCAGAGGCGCAGGGTAGGGGGCTTGCCACACTGGCATTGGACGATGCATGGCTGTATGCCAGACAAATGCATATACGCATGCTATATTCAATAGTGTCTGCTAATAATTTCCCGGCAAGACAACTCTTCCGCAGAGCCGCTTACCGGGAGGCTTCCATACTTCCGGCATGGCTGCAGGACGGAGACGAGACACAGGATGCTATCTTGTATCTGAAGGATTAGCGCACGTTCCCTGTATGGCATTAATTGCCGGACAGGCTGTCCTTCCTTGATTTCTCTGCTTCCTTTTGCTCTTCTTCCCAGGCTTTCTTGATTACGGCTTCCACCTCGACGGTCTGAGGTTTGCCATTGCCCCAGACTATCTCATAGTATCCGCGATCTATCGGACGATGTGCTCCGTCATAGATAAATGCCCAGACATACATGTATCCTCCATCCTTTTCCAGAATAGTCTCACTGTAGTCATATACTGGCTGATGACTGTACGGGCACAGGACTGCATAGGCGGGTTCGCCCTGTATGGCCTTGTCGTTTATCTTGACGAAGAAGAAATCTTTATTCTTCTGCGCATATGCATTAAGTACGTTTATGGTACTGTCGTTGCTGTTGATGTTGAATTTAAGATCGTAGCCTTCCGTACCGTACCAGTCCTTTATCACATAGCTGCTGTCGTCCATCATTGTCAGCTCGACCTTGATATGCTCAGGAGTATTACATAGCTGTGCTTCGGTCTGCACGTTCCACATTGGCTGTGCCTCGAACATACTTGCCATGGCCATTATGGCTACATAGGTCCAGTGTGTTATTATCCCGGCCCCTATGCCTCCGACAAAGGTAGACAGGAATGCTTTCGGGACCAGTGGACGATAGCCCAGTGAATCCAGCGTGGCGGCATCGGTACTCAGATATCCGCTCCAGCACATTCCCATAGCCGTACATACGGCAATTGCATTGCCGTCAATTATACCCTTGGATGCAAATTCTGGAATCAGGCCCAGTGCAGCTCCCACTGCCCCCAGGGCCGTAATGGGGAAGGCGACCAACTCTGGAGCCGTGAAGCCAAAGAGCCACTCAAATACGAAGCTTATCTTGCCTGCCAGCCAAGGTAGCAACTGTGTACCTTGAAAGGCTCCGCCGGTATACACTATTATCTCCTTACCGCTCTCGTCCAGTCCCTCGGCTGTACCTCCAAACGTCATCATCATAACCAACGTGCTGATAATCAAGACGCCTGGAATTATGGCCATTCCGATGTTAACACCGTCCTTGCCTCCGTCCAGACATGCATTCAGGACACGGACGAAAAGTGAATCCTTCGTGGTCTTGTCTCCTTCGGTCATTGTCAGGGCACCTTCCGTCTCTGCCTTATGCTCAATTGCTACGGCATCCTCGTTACGATAGTTCGGATACATCTTCAATGTAAAGTACTGCATCAGTCTGGTTGCGATGATACAGCCGCAGACAGCACCGAAAAAACCGATGAACGGAGCTGCAAAATATCCCTGGCCAATCATGAATACCAATACCAGCAACCCCATTCCGAAGGCCGTGCCGAAGTTCACGAGACTTACATGTTGATACTTCTTGAAATATCTTGCAAAGCCCTTGTCTTGGCTTAGGGCAATGATAGCGGGATTGTCACTCAGGAACGTAAGCACTGCAGCAAGTGAGGCGACACCAGGCATGTTAAACAGCGGTTTCATGACAGGGCGCAACAACTTCTGCAACAGGTCCACGACCCCAAACTCCACGAATATCTTTCCAAGGGCACCGGTAATCACACACATCCCCATCAGGTAAAACACTGTATTGAGCAACAAGTCATGAGCTGTATGCATGATCGTGTTCAGCATGTTGGCAAAACCCATTACACTGCCCATGTAGCCAAACAGGGCGACAATTATCAACAGGCATGGAATGCCGTTAGGAATACGCTTTGACATATCGGTCTCTCAGATTGTTATTTCTTTAGTTCGTCTTATTATTATTTTCTTGGCTCAAGGTCTTGGCGATACGCTTGTCTGTAATTTTTCTTACAATATGTTTCAAACCGTTTAGTATATCCAGGTTCACGGTTGCACCTACATATAGTTTTATGCAATCGCTGTGCAATCCCTCGTTGGGGTGGAGACTCACTGTCTGGTCTGCCATCCTGCCCCATATATATCCTCCGACAACATGCAGGCGAAGATTTTCAGGATATTTCCTTATGGGAAAGAATTCCATGCCGATGCTGGCCGTATGCAGGCGCGTACCCTTCTCCACATACACGTCAGCGTCAGAATCCGTATTGTTAGTATCAAAAGTATATTTGCCTGACACCCTCACTGTCCTATGTGGTTTCACGCTTGCCTCAGCCGCCACGGTACAGTCCTTAAACCAGAAAGCCTGCCCTGAACAGGCACGGTTCGTATAGTCAAACTCCAGAAAGGCATTCTTCGAGAATAAGAATTTGTTACCCAGTGCAATATAGTTTATCCAGCGTCCTTTGGTTGTCTGGAATGCGTTCGCACTGAAAATGCTCTGGTACCATCCGTGGTTGCCATACCATATCAGGCTCAGGCCCACGGTCTTGTTGTCCCTTATGTACGTACGCATCGGAGAGTTGCACAGCTGGAACAGGAGCCTGTCATTCTTGCTCACATTTGCGGCAATGCTCAGCCCCAGCTGATAGCAGTTTATATGTTGCCAGAACTCACTGCACAGATACAGGTCTATCGGTGCACGGTCGTATTCCCAGCCGCCGACGGCTACGACCTGCTTGCCGGCAGATATAGCCAGCCACTTGTTAGGCGTATACTTGATTTCCAGCCAGTCGGTGGCATCCCAGAATGTTTGGTTGGAGCTTTTGTTTAGACGTTGTCTCCAACTGTATGTCAGGTTATTATATATCTTTCCATCAAGTTTTAGATTAACGTATTCTCCACGAAATCCAGTGCCCTCTTGATTTGTCCCTCCATACCTGTTCATGTTCCAACCGAAGCGTGTCTCTACCTCCAGCCTGCTCAGCCACGGTCCATCCGAGTCAATATCGCATTTCGGATCATCCTGCTGAGCCGTCAGGACAGCAGGAAACGCCAGCAAGACGAACAAAAGACATTTCGTATTCATATAATTCACCCACAAAGTTATAATTTTATTTCGTCAACACATATTGTGACACGTATAATTTTGGTAAGTAAACAAAAAAAGATGTATATTTGTAACACAGATTAAATACATACCTTTTAAATGAATATATTGGTGACAGGAGCCAACGGCCAGCTGGGGAACGAGATGCGACTGGTGGCTCGGCATTCAGCCGACAAATATATCTTCACAGATATCAGTCAGGCAGAAGGACAGGAAACCGTTTATCTTGACATAACCGACCCTGAGGCCGTACACCGTATGGTACGTGAGTACAAGATAGATGCAATAGTCAATTGTGCTGCATGGACTAATGTGGATGCCTGTGAGACGGATGTCACGCTGGCTGCACTTGCCGCAAGGCTTAATGCCGATGCACCGGGCATACTGGCTGCTACTATGAAGGAGACGGGCGGATGGCTCGTCCATATATCCACAGACTATGTCTTTGGTACGGAGCCATACAACACTCCCTGTGCGCCAGACAGGACAGGTACTCCGACAGGTGTCTATGGAAGGACCAAGCTCCAAGGTGAGCAAAATATCATTGCCGCCGGATGCCGGTATATAATCATCAGGACAGCATGGCTATACAGCGAGTTCGGCAAGAACTTCTGTAAGACTATGCTCAGTCTCACGGCTACAAGGCCAGCAATCAAAGTCGTGTTCGACCAATGTGGTACTCCGACCTATGCCCTCGACTTGGCTCAGGCCATATTCCAGATAATGGAAGTCGTCAAATCACACGACTCCGGATCCGCCGACACCCTGACAGGTATATACCACTATAGCAACGAAGGTGTAGCCAGCTGGTACGATTTTGCACAGATGACCGCACACATCGCCGGTCACACACGGTGTGACATACAGCCATGCTACAGCAGTGAATACCCCAGTCCCGTACATCGACCGGCATACAGCGTACTCGACAAGAAGAGCATCAGGGAGACATTCAGTCTGAGCATACCATATTGGGTAGACTCGCTGCAGAAATGTATCACAAACATACAAGACTCGAAACTATGAACCGCAAAATAGCAATTGCAGGCACAGGATACGTAGGTCTTAGCCTTGCAACACTCCTGGCACAACACAACCACGTCACCGCAGTAGACGTAATTCCCGATAAGGTCGACAAGATAAACCGTCGCATATCACCCATCCAGGACGAATACATAGAAAGATATTTTCGCGAAAAAGACCTCGACCTCACAGCCACCCTCGACGGGGATGCTGCATATCGTGAGGCGCAGTACGTTGTTATCGCGGTACCTACCAACTACGATTCTGTACAGAATTTCTTTGATACACACAACATCGAAGATGTCATAGACCTTGTCCTCCGTGTCAATCCCGATGCCACGATGGTAATCAAGAGCACGATACCTGTCGGATATTGTGAGCGCCTATACCAGCGATACGGCAAGGACACTCGTCTCCTCTTCTCCCCCGAGTTCCTTCGCGAGAGCAAGGCACTGTACGACAACCTGTATCCCAGCAGGATTATCATAGGTATACCCAAGTTGTTTCAGGTTACGCATCTGGATCAGCTCACTGCTGCGGCACACGACTTCGCGCAACTCTTGCAGGAGGGAGCCGCCAAGAATGACATCGACACCCTGTTCATGGGACTCAAGGAAGCCGAGGCCGTCAAACTTTTTGCCAACACATACCTGGCACTTCGCGTAAGCTATTTCAACGAGTTGGACACTTATGCAGAGCTCAAGGGACTTGACACCAGGTCCATAATACACGGCGTAGGTCTCGATCCACGTATCGGTACGCATTACAACAATCCCTCTTTTGGCTACGGAGGATACTGCCTTCCGAAGGACACCAAGCAACTGCTTGCCAACTACCAGGATGTTCCTCAGGACATGATGACGGCCATCGTGCAGAGTAACCGAACACGCAAGGACTACATCGCCGACGCCGTTCTGCGCAAGGCCGGCTGGTACGATTACAGTACAGACAACCAGTACAGTGGTGAGCGCGAACCGGTTACTATCGGAATCTTCCGTCTCACTATGAAGTCCAACAGCGATAATTTCCGCCAAAGTGCCATTCAAGGCATCATGAAGAGGATCAAGGCCAAGGGAGCCAAAGTCATCATCTACGAGCCTACCCTCAATGATGGCACCACGTTCTTTGGCAGTCAAGTAGTAAACGACCTGGATCACTTCAAGCGGCACAGCAACTGTATAATAGCCAACCGATACGACACTGTGCTTGACGACGTAATACAGAAAGTATACACACGCGACATATTCCGCAGGGACTGACCAGTTATTATTTAGTACGTACACAATGCGAGAATACATCAAGACCATAGGCATCCTGGCCATACCGCTGGCAATATACCTTATATATGCCATATCCCCATACAACATAGACATTGCAGGCTACAGACTGCAGAAGATAGACCTCAGCGACGTCATCAACCAATCCTCTGCATCCACATTCCAGGATACGATGCAGGCAAAGACCGATTCCATCCTTGCGGCCAGGCAGGAGATGCCAGTCGATACCGCACGCAAGCGTATCCTTATCTTCGGCGACTCTATGGTAGAAGGTCTTACCCCGCGCCTTTCAGAGTACTGCGCACAAAACGGCCACACCCTGTACAGTGTATGCTGGTACGGCTCCACTACAGTCGGTTGGGTAGGGCGCCTTGACTCACTACGCAGCTATGTAGCATGGGCCAGTCCCGACTACATCATGGTATCGTTGGGAGGCAACGAACTGCAGACACGCGACATACAGCGACGCAAGCAGAGTGTCATGCAGATAATGGAAGTCATAGGCAACCGTCCCTGCGTATGGATAGCGACACCCAGCTGGGTTGACGATCCTACCATAATTGATGTCGAACGCAGTGTAGTTGGTCAGAAACGATTCTATGACTCTACAAAACTCTCTTTCCAGCGCAGGTCAGACCACATGCACCCGACTGTCAAGTCATTCAACGAATGGATGGACAGCATTGCAGTCTGGCTCAGCAGTCAGGAAACAGCACATCCTATCAGGATGGAAAAACCTGCCAAGCGACTCAGACGAATATGGAACGGCATAATCATTGGAACCGACGGTATACGACGTGGTGGAATCACACCGGTACCGCAAGTGCCGAAGAGCAATGCCGCAGCACGACCGGAAGAATCGCAAGCCACGACTGACGAGACCCACGAGTTGCCTGCTGCACAACCTGCTCCCTCTAATACACCAGCAGCACCTGCTACGACAGGAGGAACTGCAACACAAACCGAATAAACACACTCCCCCAATGCCATTCAACACGATACAGTTCTACGCAGCATTCATCTGCTTCTTAATCATATATTCCGTGCTCCGACAGCAGTCGCGCACACTTATGACACTCTATGTAACCCTTGCAGGAACATTGTTCTTCTATCATGCCAATGCCGAGATAGCGTTACTGCTTCCGGCCACGGCTCTCGTTTCGTGGAGTCTGACGCGACGCATGAGTCAGACAGCAGGATCGTTGCGCAGGAAATGGCTTGTATCAATCATCTTAATCGACTTGTTGCCACTTCTGTATTTCAAGTATACTAACTTTGGTATCGACCTTCTCAATGTCCTCCTGCAGCGCAATATACCATTCCT
>DFKL01000025.1:0-234 GCA_002373535.1 Prevotellaceae bacterium UBA3646
CATTTGCAACGGCAGAGACGCTGGTAGCGTCAGACTATGTCGGAATTGTCTCCGCACGGAACGAACCAGGAAAGATATCCAAGACAGGCTGGACGGTGCAGACAGCCCCCAACGTCCATGCCCCGTTGTTCAAGGAGTTCCCTATGACCCTCGAATGCCGCATATCCAGAAAGATTGACGAGTCAGACAACGGCTACTACCTTATAGCCGATATTGTCAACATCCTGTGCGACG
>DFKL01000025.1:299-5577 GCA_002373535.1 Prevotellaceae bacterium UBA3646
CGACAGATTCCTGGCAGAAGACGGCAAGCCAGACGTATCCAGGATGAACCTCATCACATACGACCCCGTACACATGGGATACATAAGTCTTGGCGAGCGGGTCGGCAATGCCTTTTCCGATGGCAAGAGTTTGAAGTAGGATATATGTCGAGTCATCGCAATATGGATTTTCCTGTAGTACATACATGTGCAGAACTTATACAACTCATTGACGAGGTCGGCTTTATGCCACTTCTGGACAGCGGGATACACGGTTTTTCCGCCGAGGAGATAGTCGGAGAGGAATGTCGCTATTATACCGATCCGGAAGAAGGCTTTGTCTGGCAGCTGTGGCAATGGAAGGGACAGATAGTGACAGAGACAGGCTGTCTGTACGGCAAGATATTCAACCGCAAGGCAGGCTTTGTCAGCAGGGAATGGATTGCCGACCTGTGCAATTACAGGCGCAACCGCTATCCCAGTCCTGCACCAGGGACCATCGAGGAAGCAATACTTGAATCCCTCAGGATGGCAGGACCCATGATTACACGCGAACTACGTTCCGCCTGTGGCTTCAACGGCCCCAGGATGAGGAGCAAATTCGATTCCTATGTCACCCGGCTCGAAATGGGAACATATATCGTAACCCAGGACTTCGTATATCCCCGTGACAAACACGACAGAGAATACGGATGGGGATGGTCATTGTTGAATACACCGGAGTCCATGTTCGGAAAGGAGACACTCGCATGCGAACGCACTCCAGACGAGTCTTTCCACAGGATATGCGACCACCTCAGGCACATACTGCCCGAAGCCGGTGACAGACAGATAATGAAGCTTATAGGTTGATAATTATTTAGATAAATCAATAAAAACAGACAGATATGAAAACTTCAGCACCGTTGTCAAATGTACAATATGGCCTTTACGCCGAGTGTATGAACCACCAGGGGGAGATATGCTACAATATCCCTTATATCTACACACTGGACGGTAGCCTGGATTCCGTGAGACTGTGCCGTGCCGTCGAACATGCAGTAGCCAGCCACCCTACCCTGTTCACACGTATCGAGCTGACAGGACAAGGAGATCCCGTACAGACGATAGATACCGAAGAAACCTTTTCGCTTGAAGTTGAGGAAATATCAGACATCGAAGCCGAGAAGAACACATTCGTCCGCCCCTTCGATCTGTTGCACGACAGACTGTTCCGTATCCGTCTGCTGAAGGACGGCGAACACTACTATATCCTGCAGGATATACATCATATAATATGTGACGGAACCTCGCGCAAGATGCTGCTGAGCGATATGGAACAGGCATATCACTCTCAGACCTTGGAGCCGGAATCCGTAACATTGGCACAGATAGCCGGTACAGAAGCCGAAGCAAGGAATACCACCCACTTCGAGGAAGACAAGAAATGGTACGAAGAGAACTTTGACTGCAGAGACTGCTATTCGCCATTGCTGCCAGACCTCGACGGAGAGGAGTCGGCAGAAGGCCTGCTTGCAAGGACACTGGACGTCACCGCAGCCGAAGTCGAAAAATACTGTCGCGAGAACTCAATCTACAAAAGCACCTTCTTTACCGCAGCATACAGTTATCTGCTCGCAAAATTCAACAACGAGCATGAATCCCTCTTCTGTACCATACATAATGGACGGACGGACAAACGCTACGCCCGTTCTATGGCCATGCTGGTCAGGACTATGCCCGTCTATGCCAGGTTTGACGACGACACCAGCATACATGACTACCTCCTTCAGGTACAAGGACAGATGACCGGCTGCCGCCTACACGAGCGATACGCCTATAGCGACATCGTGAATGACCTTGGGCTGCAGAGCGCCACACTCTTCGCTTGGCATGGCCAGCTATTTGACTCACAGACTTTTGACGGCAAGCCGTTTGCTGCAGAACGCCTGAACAACAATACCAGTGCAGTCCCCCTCTATGTCAAGGCGTATGTCAAGGAAGGAAAGATATGCGTCGAGGCCGAGTATGATGCCGCGGAATATTCCGAGTCCCTGGTAAGCAATTTCCTGGAAAGCTACGAAGCCGTAGTAGCCGGTATGGTCAGTCAGGAAAAATTGAGCACCATATCACTCGTTACACCTGCCCAGATTTCACTGCTTGACAGTTTCAACAGGACAGACGTCAGTTACGATGACACGCAAACCATCGTTTCAATGTTCAGGAAGCAGGTTAGCGAAACACCAGACCAGGTCGCCGTCGTCTACAAGGACCGGAAATATACATATTCAGAAGTAGACCGACTCAGCAACCGCATAGCAGCCCATATCACATCCAAGGGCCTTCATGCCGAAGACGTAGTATCAGTCCTTATACCACGTTGCGAGTGGATGGCTATTGCATCGCTCGGAATATTGAAGGCAGGCTGTGCATACCAGCCCTTAGACCCATCCTATCCCAAGGAGCGTCTCAATTTCATGATGCACGACGCCTCGGCCAGGTTCCTCATTGCAGACGAGGAACTATACCCCGTCGTAGACGAGTACAAGGGCGACGTGCTTTTTACCAAGGATATTAAGCAACTCCCAGCAGTTGATGACGTACCTTATGTCAATCAACCCGGCCACCTGTTCATTCTTCTCTATACATCAGGCTCTACCGGGGTACCCAAGGGTTGCCAGCTGACACATGCCAACCTCGTATGTTTCTGCAATTTCTATCAGCGCAAGTACGGCTTGGTACCCGAAAGCAATGTCGCAGCATACGCAAGCTACGGCTTTGACGCATGCATGATGGACATGTATCCGGCATTGACCTGTGGAGCAGCCGTACACATCATACCCGAAGAAATCCGCTTGGACCTCATGGCCCTCAACGACTATTTCGAACGCGAAGATATAACACATTCCTTCATGACTACCCAGGTAGCATACCAGTTCGCTACCGGAGTAGAAAACCACTCCCTGCAGAACCTCTCCGCCGGCGGAGAGAAACTGGCATCACTCACCCCCCCGTCAGGATACAATTTCTACAACGTCTATGGTCCTACCGAGTGTACGATATTTACCACGCTGTACCATGTCGTCAAGAAACAAAAGGAAATCCCCATCGGCAAGGCGTTGGACAACATGCAGCTGTACGTTGTGGACCAGACAGGACACCGTCTGCCAGTCGGTGCAGCCGGCGAACTGTGGATCAGCGGCCCTCAAGTCAGCCGCGGCTACCTGAACCGCCCCGAAAAGACAGCCGAGGTCTTTATCGACAATCCGTTCCCCTGCGATGCCAGGCATTCCAGGGTATACCGTTCCGGTGATATAGTCCGCTACCTGCCCTCAGGCGACATACAGTTCGTAGGACGTCGCGACGGACAGGTGAAGATTCGCGGTTTCCGTATAGAACTGACAGAAGTAGAGAGCATCATACGCGAATATCCGGGCATCAAGGATGCAACCGTACAGGCCTTCGACGAGGAAGGAGGAAGCGGCAAGTACATCGCAGCATACGTCGTCAGCGACCAGCCAGTTGATATCACCCGGCTGAACGACTTCATACTAGACCGGAAGCCACCATACATGGTTCCTGCCGTCACCATGCAGATAGACATTATTCCATTAAACCAGAATCAGAAGGTCAACAAGCGTGCCCTGCCCAAGCCGGAGAAGAAAGCCGTTGCCGCAACAGAAACCAATGTGCCGATGAACGTCCTGGAGTCAGAACTGCACAGCCTTATAGCATCCATCGTCAACAACACCGACTTCGGCATCACCACCGTGCTCGGCTATGCCGGCCTGACCTCTATCTCCGCAATCAAGCTTGCAGTACAGGTTAACAAACGCTACGGTATCAGCCTGGATGCCAAGTCATTGGCCAAGACAGCCACGTTGCAGGATATCGAGAACCAGATCCTGCAGGAAATGATGTCACGCGGAGCAGTCGGACCTGATGCAGCCCCGCAGTCAGGCCATACGGCAGACAATCTTTCCACAGACGGTCCCGTATCACTCTCATACGCCCAGACAGGAGTCTATCTCGACTGCATGAAGAGACCCGGGACAACCCTCTACAATATCCCCGTCAAGGTCAGGTTCCCCCAAGGAACAGACACAAGTCACCTTACGGAAGCAGTCAAGACACTTGTCAGACAGCATCCGCAGATGACGGCACGTTTCGGGCAGGGAGCCGAAGGCATCGTCCAGCACATCAGTCCGGAACAGACAGTCAACGTATCCCTGCACAAGATGAGCGAAGCAGAACTGACGACCTACAAGCACGACTTCGTCAGACCGTTCGACCTTGCCGACGGACCGCTGTACCGGTTCGAGATAGTCACGACAGAGACACACACCTATCTCCTGATGGACGTACACCACCTGGTGTTCGACGGAGGCTCGATGGATATCTTCATGCAGCAGCTGTGCAGCATCATGGGCGGCGAGCCCATAGAAGCCGAAGAACAAGGCTATGCCGCCTATGTCGTCGCAGAAAAGGCAAACGAAGGCAGTGACGCATACCTCGCAGCCAAGGAATTCTTCGCCGGCACCCTGTCAGCCGTCGAGACATCCACCGAGATACACCCCGACCAGCCCAATCCCGCCAAGGGAACCATCGGCAAGGTACACTCTACCCTGGACATACAGGCGATAGAGACATTCTGCCGCGCCAGGAATATCACGCCAGCACACCTCATACTCTCCGCACTATACTATTCCCTCTCGCGTTTTGCCAACAGCGAGCACGTATGCATCACGACCGTATCCGGCGGACGCACGAACCTCAAGATACGCAATACCGTAGGAATGTTCGTCAACACCCTGGCACTTAGCGCCACAATCGGCAGACAGACCGTAGACGAATTCCTTCAGCAAGTAAGCAGCAACTTCGACGAGACCCTCCGTCACGAGAACTATCCCTTCGCCCAGATAGCCGCAGATTACGGCCTCACGGCAGAAATCCAGTTCGTATACCAGTTAGGCGTCATCGACCGTTACAGATGCAATGGCGAGGATTTGGACATAGAGAGCCTCGAGCTCAACGAGCCCAAGTTCCCCCTTACCATCTTCGTCAGGGATATCGACGGACAGGCACGCGTTTGCCTGGAATACGACAACGGCAAATACACCCCCCGTCTCATGCAGAGACTTGCAGATGCCGTCCAGGTAACCGTCGTACGCATGATGTCTCAGCCGGAAGCACCCCTTACGAGCATCAGTATCGTCAGTGACGACGAGGCCAGGCGAATCATCCAGATAGGCACAGGCAAGGAGATAGACGTAGACCTCAGCAAGACCTTTGCCAACCTGTTCACCGAGCAAGCCCGTCG
>DFKL01000090.1 GCA_002373535.1 Prevotellaceae bacterium UBA3646
GTCTACCAATTCCACCATCTGGGCAACCTTGTCGAGTGCAAAATTACTAATAAGTGAGCGAATTACCAAGGGAATGCGAAAAAAAATGGGTGGTGACACACCTATTCTGTGACGGCAGTGGCTTGTCTGTAGCATTCACGACAGAGGGGCTCGTATTCGTGTGTCTCGCCGAGAAGGACTTGCTTGTCGTTGCTGACAAGGCGGTGGGAGACGTATGCAAGTGAGCCGCAACGTACGCAGATGGCATGCACCTTGGTGACTTCGTCGGCAATGGCAAGCAGGGCTGGCATAGGGCCGAAGGGCTGTCCCTTGAAATCAAGGTCGAGACCGGCTATGATGACGCGTGTCCCCTGGTTGGCAAGCTGGTTGCAGACCTCGACGATGTGCTCGTCAAAGAACTGTGCCTCGTCGATGCCGACGACATCTACGTCGGCACTCATGAGCAGTATGCTGGCACTGGAATCGACAGGGGTCGAGGATATGGCATTGCCCTCGTGTGAGACGACGTCCTCTTCCGAGTACCTGACATCGATGGAGGGCTTGAATATCTCGACGTTCTGTCTTGCAAACTTGGCTCGTTTCATCCGGCGTATCAGTTCTTCCGTCTTGCCGGAGAACATGGAACCGCATATTACTTCGATGCGGCCGCGCCGCATCATCTCGCCATTGGCACTGGAGACGTCTTTCATGCTGACAAAGGTATGATTTTAGCTGAAAGCAGAGTGCTTGCGGCTTGTGTTTTTTTGATTTTTAACAGGGCTGTGTCAAAAATACCGTTCCGCGGACTACGTTATTATGATAATATTGCTATCTTTGCGCACGATATGGGTATATTATATGTTGTGCCTACTCCGGTCGGTAACTTGGAGGATATCACTGCCAGGGCATTGCGTATTCTGAGGGAATGCGATCTGGTCATGGCCGAGGATACGCGTACAAGCGGCATGCTGTTGCATCATTTCGGTATCAAGAAGCCCATGTTGTCATACCACAAGTTCAACGAGCATCAGACAGTCGCCGGCGTGGTGCGCAGGCTCGAGGCCGGCGAGGTTATCGCCCTGGTCAGCGATGCAGGAACCCCCGGCATCAGTGACCCTGGCTTCCTGGTGGTCAGGGAGGCTGCACGTGCCGGTGCTGACGTAGTGACGTTGCCTGGCGCTACGGCGTTTGTGCCTGCGTTGGTAACGAGCGGCCTGCCTTGTGACAGGTTCTGTTTCGAGGGCTTCCTGCCTCAGAAAAAGGGAAGGAAGAGCAGGTTGCAGTCACTGACGGGTGAGACGCGCACTATGGTTTTCTATGAAAGTCCGCGTCGTGTGGTGAAGACTCTGGAGCAGTTCCTGGAGGTCTTCGGCGGAGACAGGGCTTGTGCCGTGTGCCGCGAGATCAGCAAGATGCACGAGGAATGTGTGCGAGGTACGGTGAGCGAGGTCTTGGAGCATTTCAAGGCAGAGGAGCCAAGGGGGGAGTTCGTACTGCTCCTTTCCGGCGTCAAGGAAGCTGCCGGTCAGGAGGACGGGAACGGTGAGCGGGAAGAAAATGCAGGACAGTCGCTTACGGAGAGACGGCCGAGCAAGTATCGGCGTAAGATAATGGATAACGTGTAAAAACAGACAGAATATGAAAAAGTTTTTGATTTTTGCTGTGACAGTTGCCATGACGGCATCGTGCAGCATAAGCAGGGAGGAGACCGATCGGGAATTGAAGCAGCAGCGTGACTCGTTGCAGGCAATTATCGACAACAAGGACAACGAGCTGAACGATATCATGGGAACCATGAATGAAGTTCAGGAGGGAATACGCCGTATCAGCGAGGCTGAGGGACGTATCACCGTGGCCGAGGGTGACCGCGAGAGTGCGAACGGCCGTGAGTTGATTCGTGACAACATGGAGTTTATCCAGAAGGCCATGGAGACAAACCGCGAACTGATAACGCAACTGAAGGAGAAGCTGAAAGCGAGCAAGTTCAATGCTGATCAGCTGAGACGTGTCATAGACGGCCTGCAGCAGCAGGTGGCTGCACAGGATGCCAAGATTCAGGAGTTGCAGGCTCAGATAGCAGAGAAGGATGCAAAGATTGCTGCCCAGGGGACAGAGATAGAAAACCTGAGCGAGGACATGGGCAGTCTGACGGACGAGAACAAGAAGCAGGCAGGCCAGCTGGCGGCCCAGGACAAGGAGATGAATACGGCATGGTTTGTCTATGGCACCAAGTCTGAACTGAAGGAACAGGGTATCCTGAAAAGCGGCGACGTGCTGAAACATGGTGATTTCAACAAGGACTATTTTACCAAGGTAGACATACGCCAGACAAAACATATCAAGACTTACAGCAAGAACGTGAGGATGCTTACAAGCCATCCGTCAGACAGCTACAAGCTGGAGAAGGATTCAAAGGGCCTGTACGAACTGCAGATAACCAACGTACAGAAATTCTGGAGCGTATCAAGGTATCTGGTTATGCAGGTTAAGTAAACGACGGACAAGTAATTGAAGACAAGCAGAAGTAAATACTACAATGCGTCTCGCAGCAGCCTGCCGTTTGAGGATGGCATGGGCAATGTCACCAGGGCCAACCTGGCAGACGTGGAGTGCGAGACAGCGGTGCTGGTGGGAATCATAACACCACAGCAGAACGAGCGTAAGACCGGTGAATACCTGGACGAGCTGGAGTTCCTGGCCGAGACGGCAGGTGCCCGTACGGTAAAGCGTTTCACCCAGAAGCTGAACGGGCCGAGCAGCGTGACTTATCTGGGTATGGGCAAGTTGCAGGAGATACGTCAGTGGATCGTGCAGGAGGAGGATGCCGAGCGCGAGGTGTCGATGGTGATCTTCGACGACGAACTGTCGGCCAAGCAGTTGCGCAACATCGAGGCAGAGCTTAAGGTGAAGATACTGGACCGTACTAGCCTGATACTGGACATATTTGCAATGCGTGCGCAGACGGCAAATGCCAAGACGCAGGTAGAGCTGGCCCAGTATCGTTACATGCTGCCCAGGCTACAGCGGCTGTGGACACATCTTGAACGCCAGCGGGGCGGTGCCGTGGGGCTTCGCGGTCCCGGAGAGACACAGCTGGAGATGGATCGTCGCATCATCCTGAACCGTATGGCCCTGCTCAAGGAGCGTCTGCGTGAAATAGACCGTCAGAAGACCACGCAGCGCGGCAACCGTGGCCGTATGATACGTGTGGCCCTGGTCGGCTATACCAATGTGGGAAAGTCGACGTTGATGAATCTTCTGGCAAAGAGCGACGTGTTTGCAGAGAACAAGCTGTTCGCCACGCTCGACACTACGGTGCGAAAGGTGATCGTGGACAACCTGCCATTCCTGTTGAGTGACACGGTCGGCTTCATCCGCAAGTTGCCGCACGACCTGGTGGAATCTTTCAAATCCACG
This sequence comes from Prevotellaceae bacterium UBA3646, assembly GCA_002373535.1. Lineage (GTDB taxonomy): Bacteria > Bacteroidota > Bacteroidia > Bacteroidales > Bacteroidaceae > Physcousia. Next base: position 3,397 of record DFKL01000090.1, read on the forward strand.
CTTGACGAAGTGCGTGAGGCTGATCTGCTCCTGCATATAGTGGACATCAGCCATCCGGATTTTGAGGAGCAGATCAGGGTCGTGGAGAAGACCCTGGCCGACCTGGGGTGTGCCGAAAAACCATCGATGATAGTATTCAACAAGGTCGATGCCTATCGCTGGACGGAGAAGGACGAGGACGACCTTACACCCGTGGAAAAGGAAAACGTCAGCCTGGACGACCTTATCAGGACATGGATGACCAGGCTCTCAGGCCAGTGTATGTTTATTTCTGCCAAGGAGAAGACCAACTACGATACGTTGCGCCAGGTATTGTATAACAAGGTGAGGGAGCTGCACGTACAGAAATATCCGTATAACGATTTCCTCTTTGAAAAATATGATGAATGACGGATGAAATACAGACAAAGCTATGTTTGAGAAGAAAATAACGTTTGACCGTTTCGTACGAGGAGGCATTGCCGTGGCTTTGGCAGTCGGCATATTTTACATGATAGACTCCCTGAGCAGTGTCCTGTGGCCGTTCTTCGTGGCATGGATCGGTGCATACCTGCTGTATCCGCTGGTGTCGTTCCTCGAACGCCGGTGCTATATACGCTGGCGCGTCCTCAGCATCCTGGTTGCCATACTGCTGATAGTGACGGCCGCGGGCGTGTTCGGCTACCTTACCATACCACAAGGTATAGAACAGTACCGCAGGGTGTCGGATGATCTGCAGGAATTCACCACCTCATATCTCAGCAACGCAGAACTTCCGCTACAGCTGCAGGACTATATAGACCATACCCTCACGAGTGACAATGTCTTAGAACTGCTGCAGAGAGACGACGTCATCTCGGCCGTACAGACGATAGGCGGCAAGCTGTGGGATTTGGTCAGCGGCACCGGAAAAGTGCTTATGGGCATCGTCGATGCCTGTATGCTCATGCTATATATGTTCTTCATACTAATGGACTATGAGCGTCTTGCCAACGGCTGGTTCCATCTGGTACCTGCCGAATATCGCAGCAGCGTAAAGAGCATGGTGGACGACGTAAAGCGAGGGATGAATGCCTATTTCCGCGGACAGGGCATGATAGCCTTCCTCGTAGGCGTGCTGTTCGCAATAGGATTCACCATTATAGACTTCCCGATGGCAATAGGCCTTGGCTTGTTTATCGGAGCGTTGAACATGGTTCCGTACCTGCAGTTGGTAGGCCTTATCCCTACCGTGTTGCTTGCCGCCCTGAAAGCGGCCGATACGGGCGAGAGCTTTTGGGTGATACTGGCATGTGCCATAGCCGTATTCTGTGTGGTGCAAGCCATTCAGGACCTGATACTTACCCCCAAGATACTGGGGCACGTCATGGGACTGAAGCCTGCAGTCATCCTGCTCAGCCTGTCCGTCTGGGGCGCATTGCTGGGACTGATAGGACTGATTATAGCATTGCCCCTGACGACGCTGGTATGGAGCTATTACAAGCGCTTTGTACTTAAGGAGCAGGATTAGTACTGGACTAAAAATATACAGACCGAGTAAAAAGTCAACTTAAATAATATGGCAAACGTGGAATTCAAGTATGCTCCTATGTTCCAGATAGGAGAGGACAAGACAAAGTACCGCCTCTTGACAAAGGAGGGCGTTACCGTAACGGAGTTTGAAGGCAAGGAGATTGTCAAGGTTTCCAGGGAAGCACTGACAATGTTGGCACAGCAGTGCTTCCATGACGTGGAGTTCAAGCTGCGCCGTGAGCATAACGAGCAGGTTGCAAAGATCCTGCACGACCCGGAGGCCTCGGAAAACGACAAATATGTAGCCCTGCAGTTCCTGCGCAATGC
>DFKL01000117.1 GCA_002373535.1 Prevotellaceae bacterium UBA3646
ATCATCTTCTGACGCGGCGATATATGTTTCTTCTTGATTTTTCCCATTATTCTGCCTTAGGAGCTGCTGCCTGCATATTCACGGTCAAAGCCTGAATCATGCGTGCGTATACATTGTTCAATTCGTTGATATTCTCAGCCATCTTGCGAGTCTGCTCGTCTATCTGCTCGATTGTGCTGACCTGTTTGCTGATGCTGCGCAACTGCAACTCGTATACAGTTGAGATTCCTGTAATAGTACGATTGAGGTTCTCCATTTCCTCGCTATCCTCGCCCATACGGGCTGTCTGTTCCCTGACACGAGAAAGCACCTTAGTCAGTTCGACCAGCTGCTCGGTATAGTCCTTCAAAGCTTCCTCGACGGAAGAAGGATCCGTTGCCTCGATCTGCTCAGGAGTGACAACAGAAGGAGCCACCACCGGTGATACTACATAAGCCGCATCGGGCTGCACTGACGGGACGGCAGGCTCTCCTGCTGCGACCACAGGCTGTACAACCGGTGCGTCTGCCACTCCACCGTCACTATCCTTGGGTTCACTGACACGCTCGGTCACGCGCTCGAAACCTGCAACTATGAACACGAACACCTCGGTACCCATACCAATAAACAGCATCATGTTGGCTCCCGGAAGATGAGTCAGCTTGAACAAAGTGCCTAATATTACGATAGCAGCACCCCAGCTATATGCATATTGCATAAAGGTCTGACCGGCTATCGTGTCCATCCATTTCTGAATCCGATTGATTATAAACATATTCTAAATTGTTACTTTTTCTTGGTCATTCGGGAATTGTCACTAACCATGCTGCGGACGCAGCGGAAACCTATAAAGCTGCGTGGCTGGTTCTGGTACTCGTATGCACGCCATGCGCTGCGTATCATGCTCTCGGGGTCCTTCCAGCTGCCACCGCGCACGCTCTTCTTCTTGAGACGGTACGGATCCTCGATGGCTGCATTGTACCTAAGTTCGGGATTCATGTCGCTCATAGCCTCGACGCCTGCCTCGGTATAGACGGTACTTGTCCACTCGGCCACGTTGCCTGCCATATCGAACAAGCCAGAGGAATTGGCACTGAATATACCGCACTTACTGGTAATAAGGCTGCCGTCCTTGGTATAGTTGCCACGGTCGGGCTTGAAATTGGCATAGAAGCAACCCTTGTCGCTCTTGGTTTCCAGACTCTCCCACGGGAATGCATTACCTTCCTTGCCGCGGGCTGCATACTCCCACTCTATCTCGGTAGGCAGGCGGAAACGCTGCAGCTGACGAGCGTAGGCTCCCATGCCGCGCATCATAAACTCGGTACGCCATGCGCAAAATGCATTGGCCTGCTCCCATGTAACGCCGACCACAGGATAGTCGTCGTACGCCGGGTTGGAGAAATAGAGTTTCATGTAACGCTCGTTGTCGGCATTCCTGAAGTCATTGACCCAACATGTCGTATCGGGATATATGTTTACGATATACGTATTGAGGAAGTCCCACGGACCGCTGAGCGGACGGGTTATGGTCTGACGCACGATACGGCCGTCGTCCTCGACCCATGCCGTATCCTTGGATATCATTACGTCACGTGTGTCTACGGCATGATCCGTATTGAGGTCGCGCTCCTCGGGATTGAGACGGTAGCGACGCTGTGCCGCAGCCGCGTAGTCGTATATCTCGTAACGGTAGTTCATCTGACGGGCATCAAGCATGCGGGTCCCGTCGATAGGATGGGTCGTATACACGCTCTGTATAGCACGCATCTCGTCCTCGGTTGCCTTGCGGGCATTGGGGATAGGCTTGTTCCAGTTAAGGTGCGGAGGTACGGGATCCCCGTTCTTGTCCTCCTCTATCTTGAACGTCTCGTCTCCACCATAGGCTGGATCAGCAAGACGCTCGCGTATGATACTGTCGCGTACCCAGTGGACAAACTGGCGATACTTGGCATTGCTAACCTCGTACTGATCCATCCAGAAGCCGTCCACACTGATATCCCGGCGCGGGAACTGAGATCCCCAAAGCGTATCATTCTCCTCAAGTCCAATCCTGAGGCTACCCTTGTTCACCGCAACCATGCCATAAGGTGTAGACTCGGACTGCCCGGAACCGCGCACGCCAACCAGCTCTCCACCATTGGACATTGCATTGGATGCCCTGCCCATGCAACCGGTAAGCACGCAGGCCGTAGTCAGCAGACAGGCTGCCAATGTAATAAAAATCTTAGTTCTACTCATTATCTATTATAATTATATTCTTATCTACAACCACCTTACGCTCTGGTGCATATTCTTGCCCTTCCTGGCGAAATTCATATCCATCTTGTAGCCGAGACGTATCTCGTGCGAGCCGTTCTGAACGGCAATACCACCTGTGTACATTTCGTAACTATATCCCAGATTGACTCCATGAAAGTCAAATCCGAACAACAGGCCGATACTGATCGTGGGACTGTAGTTGACTCCTCCGTACATCTTGCCCTTCTCACCGTCATAGCAGAAACGGGCAGAGATATCTCCGCGCCATGTCTTGAACTCGGAACGGAACATTGCCGCCGTCCGAAGTGAGAACTCGGGCCTGCGGAACCTGAGTGTATGTCCGCCCATGGCATATATGGTGCGCGGAACCTTGATCTGGTATATCTTCTCGTCGCCCAGCCCCACAGTGGGTGCCAACAGATGCGTGACGGATATGCCAGCATACCAGACATCCTTGTGCGAAAAGCGTAGTCCCAGGTCTATATCGAAGCCTGATCCAGTGACGTTTCCAGTAGGCAGCACCGGATCGCTGCTGCCTCCGGCCTCGCCCGTCTCTACCTTGCCTCCGTCAAAACCGTCGGATATGAAAGCCATACGGACGCCGACACTGAGCCTGTTGACCTTGCGGACCGGCTGGTGGTAGGCATATTGGAGCCAGATGCGCTTGTTGCTGAACAGACCTATCTTGTCGTTCATAAACCCCACGCCACCGCCGTGCCTTGAGGAAGAGAGGAACCAGAATGGCGCGTCTGCCTGGACAAGGAAGGTACGGCCACTGTCCTCGAAGCCCATCATTTCTATACGGAAGGCAGCCTTGATGTCCAACTGCCTGTCCACACCTGCCGCTGCAGGATTATAGAATGACTGGAATGACCAGTAATTAGTAAAAGCCACATCGTCCTGAGCATAAGCTCCTGCCCAAGCAAGCGCTACAACCAGCAACAATAAAAGCTTCTTCATCACCTAATATAACGCAAGAGTGCCCGGCATTATTGCCCCGCTACGTTAATTTTATATTATAAAAAGACTTCTCACCGTGTCTATTGCATGTTGAACCTGGGCTATTATTGCTCATGTCGTCCCAAAATCATCAAAATCAGAACTATTTCAGAATGAATACATTTGATTTCAAAAATATCTATAGAGAACATGACTATTTCTTCAAAGTCACGTTC
>DFKL01000099.1:0-4854 GCA_002373535.1 Prevotellaceae bacterium UBA3646
TTAAACTCCTTAAACCCTTAAACTTCTTAAACTCTTAAACTCCTTAAACTCTTAAACTATAGCTTACGGCCTGTAGCTGTAGTCCGTGAATATCCTCCTGTACCTTGCCAGGACCAACGTAGGGAGCAGCATGAAGACCGCCAGTGCCGCGACGTTGGCCCATACATACGTTATCGGATAGCCGTTAAGCGCCTGGTTCACATATATCAGATAGTAATGACGCAGCGGGAATATATTCACCAGGTACTGCAGGTACCCGTCCATCGCCGGCGTCGGGAAGCTGTATCCCGATATCGACATCGACACCACGCCTATCAGAGAGCACACGCTCATCGAGAAACGCATCATGCCGGGGAATATGGCGAAGACGAAGATTGCCATGCCCTGTGCGGCGAACAGCGTCAGCCATCCCAGCAGTACCATACTGGCAAATCCGCAATGGCACGGATAGCACAGTATCAGGTACAGGTAGACATCCATGAACAAGAATATCAGCATGTACAGCAGCGTCTGGGGCAGCAGCTTGCCCAGCATTATCACGGCCGTATTCCCGTTGCCCATGCGATAGAGGTCCAGGTGGGTGTTCATCTTCCACTCTATGCCTATCGTATACGACGTACTCAGCAGGACGCACAGTATCAATATGCCCGGCACTATGACGTTGCACAGCAGTATTGCATAGTTGACCCACGGATTGCCCAGAGGGTGAGTCTCCAGCACGACGGGCTGCACGGACGCCATGGCACGCCGCATGGTGTTGCCCTTAGCCGTCATGGTGCTGCGGTTGATACTTATCCCCATGAGTTCGCTCGACAGGTACATCTCCTTCATCAGCAGGGCTCCCGGCAGGAAGAACGATTCGTTCGTATAGAAGGCTATGGACGGCTGGCGCTGCGACAGGGCCTTGGCCGTCGTCCCCCGGGGGATATGGAAGAATGCGTATATCTCGCCTCTCTGCATGGCACTCCGGGCCTCGTGGAACGATGCGTACCTCGCCACCAGGTCTGTCTCGGCCATGGCATCCAGGGTACGCACCATGGAACGCGACACTGCGGTGTCGTCCTCGTCCACCAGCCCAGCAGGCAGGTTGTACGGCAGGCCGTCGCCCATGACCGAGGTGAACAGGATGATGCTCGTCACGGGAACTATCAGCATACTGAACAGGAACATCGGCCGCCGGGAGAACATGTGCATCTCACGGTGCGAAATCAGCCATATCCTTTTCAGTAAAGCCTTTATCGTCATAACCTCGCAGTCTTCCGTCCTTCGGGCCTACCGGTTCGCCTTGCCGGGTTGATAGTCTATGACTCCACTCATGCCGGAGACGATGCCGTCTATCTTGTCTACCGGTGTAATCCTGACCTCAAAGACCTTCAGGTCCACGCCGTCCAGAGCTTTCGTCGCCTTCCACGCGGCAAAGTTGCCGACGTTCTTGATACGCGTGACCCTGGCCTTTACGGACTTGTCCAGAGCGGGGACGAACACGCTGCACTCCTTTCCGTTCCTGAAGCTCTGCAGCCTGTCCTCGCGGACATTGAACGTAAACCACACCTTGTCCGTCATGGCGACGTTCATGATGGGCGCACCACTGCCTACCAGTTCGCCGACATGGGGGAATATCTCCGTCACCATGCCGTCTGCGGATGCCGTCAGTACCGTCTCACCCACGTAGCTGCTCACTTCGTCCACTGCTCCCTGGGCACGGCTCACCTGGGCCGCTGCTGCTGCCTTGTCCTCGGAACGTGCTCCTTCCCTGGCCATCTCGTACTGGCTTTGGGCGGCAATGACGGTGGCCTGGGCTGCGTCGAACTGTGCCTTGGCCTCGTCGCGTTTCTGCTCCGGCATCACGCCGTTCTGGAAGAGACGTTCGACACGCTCGTACGTCTTCCGGGCTATCTCAAGACCAGCCTTGGCCTTCATATACATTTCGTATGCCCCCTGCACCTCCTGCCGACGGGCACCGTTCCGCGCCTTCGTCTCGACGGCCTCTGCCATGCTGCGGGCTGCCGTGGCCTGGGTCAGCTTGGCCTGGACCTCAGGTGCCTCCATCACTGCCAGTGTGTCGCCCTTGCGGACGCTCTGTCCTTCCTCGACACGTATCTCCAGTACGCGGGACGGCACCTTGGTGCTTACGCGGTACTCACTGCATTCCGCCTCGCCCTGGATGACTTCCTGACGCTTGGGGATGAAGAATCCCACGGCAATGACCGCAACCAGGATCACTATAAGCAATGACGTGACCACTACCACCGAAGTGGACTTAGAATTCCTTGCCATAATATATCGTAATCTGTTCTACAACTAAACTCCTTAAACTCTTAAACTCCTTAAACTCTTAAACCCTTACTAATCCACCGCTCCCATGCTCTTGCGCAGGTACAGGTCGGCCAGCAACAGGTCTATCTGCGACGACACGTACACGTCGTGGGCACTCAGCCATGCCGTCTGCGCTGCCAGCACGTTGCTCAACGGTATCACACCCTCCTTCAGGCCATAGTTGGCGTATCGCAGGTTCTCGTCGGCCTTCTCCCGACTCTTGTCCGCAGCCATAAGCCTCTTTTCGGCTTCCTCGACCCGCTGCCGGCACTGCCTTACCTGCAGGCGAATCTTCTCGCCCACGTCCTCCATGCGCAGGCGCTGGATGTTGGCCTCCGCCTTGGCGGCACGCACCTTGTAGAACCTGTCTCCCCATGTCAGGATGGGGATATTGACACCCACTCCTATGGTCCACATGCCTTCGAACTCGTTCCTGAAGCCGTTCAGCAGCGACGGATTGGTGGCCGCATAGCCTCCGGTCAGCACGACCTTGGGCAGGAACTCGCTGCGCACTATCCTGACTTTCTGGGCGTATATGTCGCCGGCAAGGGCCAGCTGCTTCATTTCGTGCCGCTGCGCCAGGGCTATGTCTGCATCGGCTATCGTCCTCGACTTCAGGCTGAAGTTGTCACGGTTCTCGTCGGCCAGGGTAAAGTCGGAAGACTCCAGTCCGCACTGCTGTGCCAGGAGCATCTTCAGCAGCGAGATTCCGTTGTCTGCCTGAATCAGGGCCAGCTCCGCCTCGTTGACCTTGACCTTCACACTGAGACCGTCGGCCTTGGTCGCAAAGCCTTCGCCTATCATCATCTCCACATCCCTGTCCAGCCTCTGCACCAGCTCCAGATAGCTCTGTGCCAGCTTGCGCTTGCCCGTCAGCTGCACTATCTTCCAGTATGTCTCGTCCACCGCCACTATCACGTCCTGCTGCTCCTGGTCGTAGCCGTTCCTGGCCATCTCCTCGGAGAGCTTGGTAATCTTGTGGTAGGCCCGTATCTTGCCGCCCATATACAACGGTTGCGTGAGCATGGCACTCAGCACACCTATGTTCCTCGTGTCCGTACGCAGTGCTTCGGTCACGCCGTGTCCCAGCTGGCCGGCAGCTGATGCCAACCCTTGTCCCACGCCTTGCAGGCCTGACAGTATCCTGTTCTGTATCTCGGGGCTCAGATGCCCGATAATCGGCCTCACCAGTTCCATCACCGCCGGTTGCATGCGCTCCATGATACCTGCCGTGGTGGTGCCGAGACCGTTCAGGGCGTCCTTCTGTGCGTCACTCAGCAGGGAAATCTCGCGGCTGGTGCGCATATAGCTGCCCAGTGCGTTCACCTTGGGCAGATAGTTGGTCGCTGCCGACTTCCTGTTCCAACGGGCGACGCTGACCTTCTCTGCCGCCATCTTCAGTTCCCTGTTGTTGCGCAAGGCCAGCGTCCGGCAGCTGTCCAGCGACAGCATAGCGGCGCTATAGATGCTGTCGGCAACGGGCTGCGAGCCATGACACACACCCACGGACAGCATGCAGGCCAGCAACAAAAACCTACGGATTGACTTCATATCTGTGCCTAAGAATCATACAATTATAAAACATACAGACCTATCTCCGCGGCGAAGATACAAAAATTTGAGCAAATATACAAATTAAAGGTTTAAGGAGTTTAAGGAGTTTAAGAAGTTTAAGGAGTTTAAGGGGGGTAGGCTTTTTTGGAAAATGACATTACGTTACATTACGTTTTGTCGGGGCATGGAATGCGGTGCAGGGCTTGCTGCGCCTATGTTTTCAGTGCGTCACGGGCTTTGCGGTAAATGACAAGGGATGTGAAGAGTGGAAGTCGGGGTTGTTGTCCACGATGGCCTTGGAGAGCTTGGCGACGGAGCTGATGTCGGCCGGTGCTTCGGTAGTACCTCCGAGATCGAGGTTAGAGATGTAGGCGCCGTCGTCCTCGCTGTATGCGAGCGATACAGGGGTTAGTTCGCCTTCAGACATGACGTAGGGAGCCGGTACGAACAGTCCCTTGCGACGCTCTTCCTTTGTGACGTAGCCTGTCTGCGTATAGGCGTTGGCCTGTATGAAGGCGTTCCATGTATTCTGCCAACGCTTCTTGTACTGGAAGGCTTTTTCCAGTGCGTTGCCGAGCAACGGCAAGATGACCATAAGCGCAGTCATGTGCAGACGTGACTTCATCTGCTTGTCGGTGCGTGGGTTGCTGCCCTTGTCGGTGCGGTTGCTGGCTGAACGGACGTAGGTACGGCCGCCTTTCTGGAAGTAGCGGACGTTGCCGACCTTGCCGGACTGCTCGTTGACGGCTACGTTGTACTTGCTGATTGCTCGTGTTTTTAGTGCCATAGTGTGTTTTTCATGGTTTGTGCGACGTTTCGTCACGTTAGACAATGGGTTGTTTAATCTTGACAATATTTTTCGCTGCAAAGATACAGGTAAATACAGGCGAAATCCAAAGAAAGTGTCAAAATAAATGACCATTTTGCCAAAAAATGCAAAGTCCACATGACAAAATGGCGGTTTAAGGAGTTTAAGGGGTTTAA
>DFKL01000099.1:4954-5147 GCA_002373535.1 Prevotellaceae bacterium UBA3646
TTTAAGGAGTTTAAGGGTTTTATGACAAAAGGCACAAAAATACGACTAAACTTACCGAAAAGATGGGTGTGAAACTACCGAAAAGTTGATTGTGTAACGTAATGTAACGTAATGTCATCATCAGGGGGGGTGTTTCTGTAGTTATACGCGTATAAAAATATTTTTTCTATTTTTTTAATAATGTACGCGTAAG
>DFKL01000136.1 GCA_002373535.1 Prevotellaceae bacterium UBA3646
TGTCGGCAACAATTTCAGTCCCGTTTCAAGTGAGTATGCCAATGAGTTTCTTGTCTTGCGAAATGAGATTATGCGTCTGTACCTTCGGTCGCTCGATAGTGTGCCGGCATCCCAGATACGTAATGATGCTGCCGTACTTCAATCATCACTTTCCAATTATCGCAAACGCATCATTCACGACATCCAGACCCGACAACTCAACATCGAGGCCATGACCGTATTCATGAGTGTCGTACAAGAGTCCCAAGAACTCCTCAGCGCTCTCCGTCATCTGATGAGAGGGGAAAATAAGATTGAAGAATGACCGTATAGATTGACAGCAGGGAAAGTAAGCCGACATTTTGTGGAAGCGCCAGAGTGCTATTTATCCATATGTGGTCGATGTGTGGTCGATGTGTGGTCGATGTGTACGAGACGCAGCGGTATACTTGTGTTAACTTTGTGATTTTCAGTATTTTATAAGTCTAAAAAGTATAATTATCGAATGTTTTGAGGGGGTGGGTAAAGATTTTTTGATTATAGACACTATAAAGATGAGGGCTTAGAGCAATTGTTCTATGCGGGTGCGTCTATGTAGGTGGTTGTGTGGCGTGTATATAAAAAACGGGCATCCATGTATATGTGGATGCCCGATGGGATGTGTATGTGTGGAGGGTACTGTTACAGGCTGTCGCCGAAGTCTTCCTTGAATTTCTCGACGAGTCTTTCCTGCCAGTTGCCGATTTCCTTCATGCGGCCGAAGAAGAAGCGTAGGACTTCGGGTTCCTCGGTCCACTGGAGTCCGCCAATGTACTGACGGTTGTCCCACAGCCACTTGACCCGGTCGGCTACGTACTTGATCTGGGAGAGCGTGAATACGCGGCGTGGGCATGCGAGTCGCTGGAGCTCGAGTTCGGCGTAGCGTTCGGTGCCGTCGGGTTCGCGCTGCTCGGATACGGTGCCTCGTTCCATGCCTCGGATTCCGGATATGATGTAGAGTGCGGTGCCTACGGCTGCTGCGGGATATTGGTTGTGCGGCATGTCTGGGACGAAGGCGCCTGCATTGAGGTGGCAGCCGAGACCGCCGGCAGGGAGTATGACGGGTACGCCGTATTCGTCAAGTTCGCGTGCGAGGGTCTCGATGAACATGGGGCCTTGGCTGATGTAGTCCATGTCGAGTGACTCATAGAGTCCCTGTGCCATGGCTTCCATGGTGCGTACGTCGATGCCTCCGTAGGTGAGGAAGCCTTCGTAGAGGGGGATGTAGACTTGCAGCTGACGGGTGTACTTGGGATCCTTGGAGCATATAATGCCGCCCTTGGAGAAGCTGAGCTTGCGGGCGGAGAAGTATATGATGTCGAAGTGGTCGGCGAGGAGGTGGTAGATTTCCTTGACGTCCATGTACTTGCAACGGGCCTCGCGTGTCTTCATGAAATAGATGTTGTCCTGAAGGAGGGATGCGTCGAGGACTGAGATGACGCCCTTGTCGTGACAGATGTCGGTTACGGCGAGCATATTCTCGAGTGACACAGGCTGGCCGCCTATGAGGTTGGTGCCTGACTCGACACGGACAAAGGCTACGTTGTCACGGCCTATCTGGTCGATACGCTCTGCAAGGTTCTCGAGGTTGAAATTGCCCTTGAAGGGGTTGTTGCTCTTGGGTATGAGGCCTGCAGGGTCTATGAGTTCCTCGACGGTTGAGCCTACGCGTGTGAAATGTGCCTTGGCGGTTGTGAAGTGGAAATTCATTAGAGCGACCTTGCCTTGCCCGCAGAATGCCTCGGCAAGGATATTCTCGCATGCGCGTCCCTGATGGGCGGGGAGTACGTTGTCACAGCCGAAGACTTCCTTGATGGCGTCCTTGACGCGGTTGAAGGTCTCGCAGCCTGCATAGGCGTCGTCGGCTCGCATCATTGCTGCGAACTGGAGGTCTGACATGGCGTTTACGCCTGAGTCGGTGAGCATGTCGAGGAATACGTCACGGTTTTGGAGCAGGAACGTGTTGTTGCCTGCCTCCTGCATCTTCTTGAGTCGTTCGTCGACGGGTAGGAGGTTGAGCTTCTGGACCATACGGACCTTGTGCATCTCCAGAGGTACCTGATTTTCGCTCTTGTAAAATTTAACTGCCATTTTGTTTTGTATTGTTTGTTGTTATATTGTATGCCGACGCAAATGTAGTGATTTTATTTGACAATATGACGGGGTGGCATTACTTTTTGTGACACGGGGTGTATAATGACGTGTGTCAGAAGAGTATCCACAGGAGTGTGAGGGACATGGTGGCGAGGAGCAGGTACATGTCCTCGGTGGCGAAGCCTGAGCGTGTGTACGCGCTGCTATAATATTTGTGGGGTGTGGTGATATAGTGCCTGACGAGCCATGTGCCTGTGTAGTATATGGTCATGCCTATGGATGTGCCGAGGATTGCTCCGCAGAGTACGTCACTGGGGTAATGCATGGCGAGGTATACGCGGCTGACGGCTACGAGTGTTGCCCAGAGGTAGAGGGCTATGGCTGTAGGACGGTGACGGAATAAGAGGGCGAGATATGTGGCTACGGAAAATACGTTGGTGGCATGTGAGCTGGGAAAGCTGTACCCCCCTCCCCTGCCGGCTGCAATGCGTAGCTGGTACATGATCTCGGGGGTCTGGCTTGGCCGCAGACGGTGTACCAATGGCTTGATAAGCGTGGAGCTTATCTGGTCGGCAAAGAGGATGCAGAGCAGGATGCCGGCGAGCATGGGCAGTGACTGTGATATCTGGCGGTCCTTGGATATGATGTATATGGTGACAATCAGCATGAGTGTCCACGTAGTGGTTCGGGACAGGGATATCATGATGTGGTCCATGAATATGTTGTCATATCCGTTGAGGAGGAATAGCAGGTAGTTGTCCATGGGATATTTACGCTGTTGGTCAGATTTCCTGGTATGTGTTGCGTGGAATCCAGCCGGTCTTGCCGTCGGCAATGGTGATTTCGACCCAGTCTTTCATGCTGTCGTCCTGTATCTCGACGCGTGTGCCGTGGTGGAGTACGAAGAGGGATTTGCCTGTCTTCTCGGGGGTTGACTTGACTGTGACTGAGGGGGACATGAGGATGCCGGCGCTGTGGTGGTTGTTGTCGTATCGCTGGCTGTATGCGCATAGGTTGCAGAGTATGCAGAGGAGGGTTGCGGATATCGATGTGAAGAATCCTGCCTTGCGTAGGCGGATGTCGGGTCCGAACAGGTATAGAGCGGCCATGAGGAGGGCGATGGCAAAGAGGGATATAGCGGCTTGTGCCCAACGTGTTATGGTGGTGAAGTGTGTGAGGCTGTTCCATGCCGAGACGAAGAAGATACGATGTCGCGGTACGATGCGGTCTATGGTCTTGCTGCGTGCCATGTCGAGGTTGTGCCTGACGTCATCGTCCGAGGGGTCGAGACGGCTGGCCCGCTCGAACCAGAGGACGCTGTTGGGGTAGTCTTCGAGGCGATAGTAGCTGCATGCAAGGTTGTAGTATACGCTGAGGCTCTTGCCGTGCCGTACGAGCTGTAGGTATTTGTCACGGGCTTGTGAGTAGCGGCGTGCCGTATAGGCTGAGTCGGCTTGCTTCTTTACGGCATCGGCATCGATGGTCTGCGGTGTGTGGGCTGCCGTGGCCGTGATGGCGAGGGTGAGAAGGAGTATTATGTTGTATATGGTGTGTCTGTACATTGTGGTTGATGGGTATTTGTGTGGGGTTATCAGATAATCTTTTCCATTTCGTTGATGGCACCGAGGGCTGCGTCGTATATGGTCTCCATGGTTGCATGGGGGTCTCCAGGTGCGTAGCGTGCAAACTCGCATTGTGTGAGTACGTCTATGTATGTGGTGATGAGTTGCTCGCCTACGCCGCGTTGGCGGAACGTGTCTGCGAGATTGTCCTTGTTGAGTTCCTGGGTGGTGATATTGAGCTTGTCGCCTGCGTATCCGAGCAGCGCGTGCATGATTTCGTCGTAAAAGTCACTGGCCTGATGGCGAAGGAGGAGCCTGTGTGCCTGCCTGAGGCGTTTTTGTGCTGCACGTGAGGCTCGCCGCCCGCGACGGTGTGCTATATTGGCATTGAGACGCGCCTGGCGTCGCAGGAAGAGGAGGGTGAGGACGAAGAGTGCCGTGAGGCCTACGTATGTGAGATAGTAGGCGGTGGTGCCGTAGAGGGTATCCTGGCTACGGGTGATTGAGGCATTGCCGGTCTTGATGTAGTGTATGTCATTGCCGAGTACCTTGAGGTCTTCCTGTGACGTGGTGCGTCCGGAGTTGGTACCCTTGGATACGTTCATGGTATATTTCTCTGTCTTGAGTGTTACGTATTGTGCCTTGTCGGGATCGAAATATACGAAACGTAGGGGCTCGATATCGTATTTCCCCTCGTGACGGGGAACGGTGACGTATTGGAACGTGACGGTGCCTTGGTTGCCGTGCGGGGTTATCTGGGTCTGTTCGTCGGTCTTGGGGTCGTAGACTTCGAAATCGGCTGGGAACGCCGACTTGGGGGCGCGTATAAGTTTCATGTTGCCACTGCCTGAGACGACAAGCCGGAATGTGGATGCGTCGTTGGCCTTGAGGCTGGAGGGCGTGAGACTGGAGGTGATGGTGTAGTGTCCCACGGCGCCGCTAAAATCATCGGGTTTGGGTGTGGGCAGTGGCTTGACGTTGATGTCGATGGCTGGCGTGGCAATGGTCTTGGTGGTTATGTTTACGAGGTTTCCGCCATTGAAGTATTCGTCGATGAGATCCATTGCGGGGCTGATGACTTCGCATTCGGCATCGAACTTGATGCTTGGTATGCGGAGTCGACCGCTCTTCTGGGGGAAGAGCAGGTATTTGCGCCATACGGCCGTTAGGTATCTGCGTCCTTTGTGTGTCTCGCTGGCAAGGGAGAGCTGGGGCTTGTTCTCGAGCTCCTGGCAATGGAAGCCGTCCAACTCTGGCATCTCGCCTGTGATGTTGCGTAAGGAGACTGTGGAATATATCTTGTATGTCAGGACAAGTGCTTCCTGCTCGTATGCATGGTCCTTGCTGACTTCTGCCGTTATGAAGAGATCGTCCTTACCTATATGACCGGTGGCTGCAGGGCGTGAGGGAGCTGAGGACTGGGTGCCGGCGGAGGGTTGATGGCCGGAACCGGACGAGCCGCTGCCTTGGGTGACAGTGATCTCGGCGGCCTTGCTACGGACGTTCTTGCCATTGGTGCGTATGGTGATGGGAGGTATCCTGAACTTGCCTGTCTGAACGGCTACGAGTGTGACGGAGATGTAGGTTATCTCGCGCTGGGTGCTTCGTCCGTTTATGTAGCTGTACTCGGAACTGGAACTGACATTGGGGCCGTATATCTTGCGGAAGCCGGGAAACTCGCCGAGGCTGATGTCTTCGATGGAGGAAACGCCTATGGTATAGACAACTTGTATCTTCTCACCCACGGTACAATGGCCGGGGGCGTCCAGCTTGACGGTCTGGGCGTATACTGATACGCAGAATAGTATCAGGATGATGAATGCGGGTATTTTCTTAATTCTCATGTATTACCACTGTTTCTGCAGGTGCCTGTCACTGCCTTTCTGTGTGGCACGACGTACTTTTTGCTGGGTGTTTTTCTCGTTTTGCATGACTGCCTTGAGGAGTTGTTCGGCATTTTCCCTGGACATCTGGTCCGGACGTGGGGTGTTCTTTTGTTCGCGTTTGTCTTGCTTGTCGTCGTTTTGGGTGGGTTGTTCCTGTTTCTGCTTGTCTTGTTTGTCTTGCTGTTGTTTCCGGTCCTGATTCTGTTTCTTGTCCTGGTCTGGTCTGGGTGGATTGTTCTTGAGCATACGGAGTGCCATCACGTAGTTGTAGCGGGACTCGTTGTTGCCGGGATCGCGGCGAAGGCACTCACGGTATGCTGCCACTGCCTTGTCGTACTGCTTGTCGAGATATAGGATGAGGCCTATGTTATGAAATATGTCGGACTGGCGTATAGGGTCTTTCTCGAGGCGCGCTGCCTTTTGGAACTGGTTGATTGCTTCCTGTGGATTACCGTTGCGAAGGTGTGCACAGGCCAGATTGTAGTGGGCTATGGAATTGTCGGGATTGCGGTCTATGGCCTTGCGGTATTGGACGATGGCTTTCTCGGTATTCTTGCGTACATTGACTGTATCACGCATGTTGCGGTTTCCGCGACGTATATAGTCGCGGTCGTTCTGCGCCATTGCAGTACTTGCCAGTACAAGGAGTGCAAAGAGTATGGTGACAGGTCTTTTCATTACTTCCTGAAGAATGTATATCGTTGGAGTACGTGGTTCTTACGTTCCATGATGAGGATGTCTATGAGCATGAAGAGGAGCCCGAGCAGGAGTACTCCCTGATACTGCTCGTCGTATGCGTTGTATACCTGGGACTCGAATGTGGTACGGGAGAGACTGGATATGTATGCGTTGAGCTTCTCCTGTGCCGAACTGCTGTTGTCTACGTATATGTAGCGGCCGTTGCCGGCCTGTGCTATCTCGCGGCACATGTCTTCGCTGAGTCGGCTGATGACGGTCTCGCCGTGCTCATCGGTCATGAAATCGCCGGTGCCTGCTATAGGTACGGGGGCTCCGTCAGGGTGTCCTATGCCCAGGATGTAGGTGTGTATGCCTGACTTGGCGGCTTCCTTTGCTGCCTGAACGGCTCCGCCTTCGTTGTCCTCGCCGTCTGTTATGACGAAAATGGCACGGGAGACGCCATCGGCAGAGGTAAAGCTCTTGGCGGCGAGTCGTATGGCGGCTGCTATGTCGGTGCCCTGTACGGATATCATGGATGGGGATATGTTGTCCAGGAACATCTTGGCAGAGACGTAGTCGTTGGTGATGGGAAGCTGTGTGTAGGCCTGACCGGCAAAGATGATGAGCCCTACCCTGTCGTCCTTCATGTTGTCGACAAGGTTGCTGATGAGCATCTTGGATTTTTCCAACCGGTTGGGGCTTACGTCGCGTGCAAGCATGCTGTTGCTGATATCGAGTGCAATGACTGCTTCTATGCCTTTACGCTCGTGTGTCTGTATGGAGGAACCGAACTGTGGCCTGGCCATGGCGATAATCATGCAGGCTGTCGATGCAAGGAACAGCCAGAACTTGACTTCCTGGCGGACTCGGGAGACGTCTGTCATGAGCATGCGCACAAGTTCCTTGTCGCCGTATTTGCGAAGCCGGTTTCGTCTGTAGTAGTTCCATGCGTAATGTAGCAGCAGTACGACTGGCAGCAGTAACAGGAGATACAGGTATATAGGACTTTCGAATCTGAACATGACAAGGTTATGGTATTCGTTTCAACAATGTGGCCCGCAGCAGTATCTCGACAAGTGATGCTATGACGGCTATAATGGCGTACATCTGGTATGCCTCGTAACGTTTGGAGTATTTCTTGACGCTGAACTTGGTCTTCTCAAGCTTGTCTATCTCCTGGTATACCTGGTGCAGACGACGGGTATTGGTGGCACGGTATGTGTCGCCTCCGGTGGTAGTGGCTATCTGTGAGAGTGTCTTGGTGTCTATCTCCACTGGTATATTGATGTACTCGCGACGACCGCCTACTATCATTGGATATGGTGCCGTGCCATTGGTCCCGACTGCGACGGTGTATACGCGTATGCCAAAGCTCTTGGCGATGTCTGCTGCCATATTGGGGCTGATGTCGCCCCGGTTGTTGGTTCCGTCGGTAAGCAGGATGATTACCTTGCTCTTGGCCTTTGAATCCTTGAGCCGGGTAACTGCATTGGCAAGTCCCATGCCTATGGCTGTCCCGTCCTCGAGCATCCCGTTCATGACCATGTTACAGTCGAGGCCGCTGAGCAGATTTACCAACACGGCATGGTCTGTGGTCATGGGGCATTGGGTATATGCCTCGCCGGCAAACACGGTAAGGCCGATGTTGTCGTCGGGGCGCGAACTGATGAATTCGAGCGCTACGTTGCGGGCTGCCTGTACGCGATTTGGCTTGAGGTCCTCACTGAGCATACTGGTGGAGATGTCCATGCAGAGCATTATGTCGATTCCCTCGACGTTACGGTTGCTCCACGAGTCGGATGTCTGCGGTCGTGCCAGTGCGAGTACTGCAGAGGCGAAGATAATGATATTGAGCAGGAATGGTGCGTGGGTGAGCCATACGCGCCATGTACGGGGAAGGTGTGCGTAGGCCGTAGTGGTGCTGACCCGGATACTGGGTGTGGTACCGGAATACCTGAGCACGTACCATGCTACATAGGGCACAAGCAGAAGCAGCAGGAGGAGATAATATGGGTTCTGGAATTCCATCAGCTCAGCAAATCGTACAAACGGTAGACTATCCAACCTGACAGGCCTATGCAGATTATGACTGTCAGTATTATAATGGTATGTGTGACTATTACCTGATGAAGACGTTCATGGTCTGTCTTCCTGACTACTTCGGGCTCTGGCTGTTCGTCTGCCTCGACCTTGGTATCGTTGATGTATCGGAGGGCGGCCATGAGGTTGTTGTCGTTTTCTGTGTTGTATGGCTGAAAACGTGCAAACTTGACCAGATCGGCGGTAGAAAAGATATTCCTTAGTTCGCTAAGACTCTGACTGTCGCCCTTTTCCTTGAGGTTCTGTATTATCTCGCCACTGGTCATCTCCATTGCAGAAAAGCCGTATCTGGCCTGAATATATGTCCGGAGTGTGTCAGTGAGGCGTGTGTAGTACTCCTTATTGTCCTCCTGGCTGTCCCATGAGCGGGAGGTCTTTATCTGCTCTATCTCGGTGAGTGCTACTTGATGTGGAGGCAGTTTCTTCTTGATGCGTATGATACTGAATACGGGTTTGCCGTTTCGCATACGGCGGGCTACATATACTGCGAGTGCTGAGAGTATGACTATGCCCAAGACTGAGTATATGATTCCTTTCCAATCGTCCCAGCAGAACGGGACTTGCTGCAAATCTCGCGGTGGAAATATCTTGTCGGCATGTAGTGTGTCTACGTCTACGGTAAGGACCTTGACGGCGAGTGGGTTGGACTCGTACACCCTGTCGTCTACCTTGACCTTGAACGGTGGTATGCGATATAGGGATGAATCCCATGCCGTAATTATGTATTTCTGACTGATTTCGAGCCGTCTGCCGTCATTGATACGCTGTGTATCTGTCTTGAGTACGTCGATGACCTCGACATCGGGAAGAAGCATATCGCCCTTTTTGATACGCGGCAGCTGGAGATGCTGGCCGGAATCCATAACGACACGTAATTCTATTCCGTCTTGCTGACCGACGAAAAATCCGACACTGTCCAGACGTACTGATACATTGACCTGGGCGTATACGGCACTGACGGACAGCAATATTACATAGAGTATGGTATTTAACCTTTTCATGACTTATGCCCTGTATCTGAATAGTCGCATGAGTGCTGCGACATAGTCGTGGTCGGTGCGTACACTGACATGGTCGACGCCACTGTGGGAGAAGACTTCCTGCATCTGTGCCTGCTGGCGGTTCCACCATGCTGCATGCCGGCTACGCGTACGCATACTGGATGTGTCAATCAGTGCCTCGTGTCCGGTCTCTGCATCACGTACCTTGATAAGTCCTACATCAGGTAGCTCGGCTACGCGCTTGTCGTATACCTGGACGGCAACGACGTCGTGCTTGCGGTTGGCTATGGTGAGTGCCTTGCTGAAATCCTTGTCGGTAATGAAGTCGCTGAGCAGGAAGGCCGTACTGCGACGCTTGATTACCGATGTAAGAAACTCAACGGCTGCACCGATGTCTGTCTTCTGTGACCTGGGCTTGAACTCAAGCAGTTCGCGTATAATGTACAGGATATGCCTGCGTCCTTTCTTGGGGGGAATGAATTTCTCGATGGTGTCGGAGAAGAATATCACTCCTATCTTGTCGTTGTTCTGCATCGCAGAGAAGGCGAGTGTTGCCGCTATCTCTGTCTGCATGTCTCTCTTTGTCATTACGCTGGTACCGAATTCGAGCGAGCCGCTCACGTCGACACACAGGATTACCGTAAGCTCACGCTCTTCCTCGTAGACCTTGACGTATGGCTTGTTGAAGCGTGCGGAGACGTTCCACTCGATATCTCGTATGTCGTCACCGTATTGGTATTCACGAACCTCTGCGAATGTCATTCCACGGCCCTTGAAGGCGCTATGATACTCACCGGCAAAGATGTTGTTGGACAATCCCTTGGCCTTAATCTCTATCTGGTGAACTCGTTTAAGAAGATCAAATGTTTCCAACGATTCCTTCTTGTATGATTTCCTGTCTATTCGTTATCAGGGCACCTCGACCTTGTTGATAATCTGGCTGATTATCTCCTCGGTAGTAACATTATTGGCCTCTGCCTCGTATGTAAGTCCCAGACGATGGCGCAGTACGTCGTGTGCAACGGCTCGGACATCCTCTGGTATCACGTATCCGCGATGTTTGATGAATGCATATGCACGGGCTGCCAGTGCAAGATTGATGCTGGCACGAGGACTGCCGCCGAAATCTATGTAATGTGCAATTTCGTCCAGACGGTATTTCTCAGGATAGCGTGTGGCAAAGACAAGGTCTGCTATATACTGCTCTATCTTTTCGTCGATATATACCTGACGGACGACTGCGCGTGCATCGAGTATGTCCTGGGACTTGAGTATGGCGTTCACCTTGGGCTTGTCACCAGATATGTTGAGACGTACGATATGTTTTTCCTCTTCAATCTGCGGATAGTCTATCACGACCTTGAGCATAAAGCGGTCCACCTGTGCTTCTGGCAAAGGGTATGTACCTTCCTGCTCTATGGGGTTCTGAGTCGCCATAACCAGGAACGGACGTGGAAGGGCGAAGGTTTCCTTGCCAATTGTAACCTGACGCTCCTGCATTGCTTCCAACAATGCGCTTTGTACCTTGGCTGGTGCACGGTTTATCTCGTCTGCCAGTATGAAGTTGGCGAATACAGGGCCTTTCTCCACCTGGAACCTCTCGTCCTTCTGGGAATATATCATCGTTCCGATAAGATCGGCTGGCAAGAGGTCAGGCGTAAACTGTATACGGCTGAATTGTGCATCTACGAGGGACGCCAATGTCTTTATCGCCTGTGTCTTGGCCAACCCTGGCACACCCTCGAGAAGTACATGGCCATCACTGAGCAGGCCTATGAGCAGGCTTTCTATAAGGTGCTTCTGACCTACTATGACCTGTCCCATGCCTGTCTGAAGATTGGTAACAAAGGAGCTTTGACGTTCTATCTGTTCGTTTAGTAATCGAATATCGAATGTTTCCATTGTGCTGTATTTCTTAAATCAAGTGCAAAGGTACGCACTTCCTTAGATTTATTGTGTTACAGAATACTTAAATCTGAAACGACAATGTCTAAAGGGTGTTAAATGGCGAGAGGGCTGCCGTAGAATCTATTGCCTGTTACGTCTGGCTTTTGCCTTACCGCGCTGCAGTGCACGTTCGAGACGCCAACGCTGTTCCGGATGTTTCTCGTAGTACTCCAACACTGCCCTGTTGATGGAATCTGCCCTGGCAATGCTGTCGGCCTTGGCGGTACTGTCGGCCTTGGCCTTGGCAATACTGTCGGCCTTGGCCTTCATCTCGGCCTCGTATGCCTGTACTGCTGCTATCGAATCTGCAACGCGCTTGTCAATGGCTGAAGGTTGCGCTGTCCCTGGTGTTTCGCGGCCGGACTGACTCTTGTACACAAAGAACAAAACGAGGCAGACGGCAAGGACTGCAAGAAGCATGACATATAGCCATAAATTGCTTTTCTTCTGTGTATCTGCCGTGCCGGAGGACATGGGCTGATTGGTATTTGCCGGTTTTTCAACCTTGTTGTCTGCGGTTTTGGCTTCAACGGGTTTCGCCGTCTGGACGACGGGGGCTTCCGAAGTAGAGCCGGATGGCCGGTCTGTCGTGTGCGAGCACGATGACGTGTATGCTGCCTCTGCGGCTGACTGAACAGATTCGGGCAGGGTCTCTGTATTGGGGGCTTTTTCCTGTACTTCCTCCACAGGGTTGACATTATTGTCACTCTGCACCTGTGGCTTCTGGACTGTATTTTCGGCTGCCTTGGCCTCGGCTGTAACCTGCGGTTCCGACGGAATATGTTCCATCTTCTCGGTACTGACATTGTCACTTAGTATCGTTGTCTCGAAATCGGCGAACGGCTTGTTGACCGTATCTCGCAATACGGCGTCGGGGGTAAACGACAACTTGGTATGTCCGGCAATGACGATACGTTCGCCTGTGTTTACGTTTACGCTCTCACGGTCGCTGACTCCGACAAGCTTGAACGTTCCGATGCCCTTGATCTTTACAAGCTTGTCACGAACGACATATTCTGATATTATATCGAAGACACTGCGACAAAAGATCTCTGCCTCGCTACCGTCTATACCCTTTGCCTTGGCAAGTGCATTTGCCAATTCCTGAATTCCTGTCTTTTTTTCCATACCGGCTTAGAATTTAAAGTTTGCTCTTCATTGTGGCACTGGGTTTGAATGATACGACTATCTTAGGAGGGACCAACATGCGCTGGCCGGAAGTCGGATTGACCAGGACGCGTTCCAGACGTTTCTTGGTCTCGAAACTTCCAAACCCGACTACCTGAACGACGTTTTCGTTGCAAAGACTGTCTGTCATTGTCTGGGCAAGGACCTTGACTCTCTGCTGTGCTTCGCGTGCATTGATTCCTGTACGCTGTGCAAGCTCGCTAATAAATTCCTTGTTATTCATATCCTATATTTAATGTTATGCTTGTGTTGATGGTATCTGTCCTGGCTCTATCTCTGCATACAGGTCAAACTCGTCCGATCCGGTAATCCGTGCGTTGTAGTAACGTCCTATACTTAAGTTGACGTCTGAGGTTCTCACAAGTACCTCCGGATCTACCTCCGGTGAATCAAATTCTGTGCGTCCTACATAAAAACCTCCCTCGACACGGTCTATGACAATCTGCATCACGTGACCGACCTTTGACTCCTGTATTTCTGCGGAAATGCCCTGTTGTATACGCATGAGCTTGCTCAGCCTGACCTGTTTTGTCACCTCTAGAACATTGTCATCATAATGTCTTTCTGCCGGAGTTCCGATCTCGTGGCTATATGCAAATGCGCCCATTCTGTCGAAGCGCATATCCTTGACAAACTGGCACAAATCCTGGAAATCCTGCTCGGTTTCTCCTGGGAATCCTACCATAAGCGTAGTGCGGATATGTATTCCCGGAACGGCCTGGCGGATATCGTCAATCAACTTGCGTGTTTCTGCACCGGTAATGTGTCTGTGCATAGCCTTCAGTACGCTGTCGCTGGAATGTTGCAGAGCAATATCTATATAGCGGCATACGTTAGGATTATCGCGCATGACAGTCAATAAATCCATCGGGAAGTCCGTGGGATATGCGTAGTGCAGGCGTATCCAGCGAACGCCGGGTATCCTGGCCATCGAATCTATGAGCTCGGCTATCTTGCGCTTTCCGTAGATGTCTATGCCGTAATATGTAAGTTCCTGTGCTATGACCTGAAATTCGGTGACACCTGTGCTGACGAGGTACTGCACCTCGTCAAGGATATCTTCTATGGGGCGCGACTTGTGTCTGCCTGTAATAATGGGTATGGCACAATATGCACAACTGCGGTCACAGCCCTCGCTGATCTTTACATAGGCATAGTGTGAAGGTGTCGTCAAGTGTCTGTGATTACTGTATTGCCTGTTGTAGGAATATCCTAACTCTTCCAACAATTCAGTCCAGTCAAATTTGCCAAAATACCGGTCGACCTCCGGGATTTCCTGGCCAAGTTCCTGCATGAAACGTGAGCTCAGGCATCCCATGACATACAGGCGTTCAAGCTTGCCATCTGTCTTACGCCGTGCAAGCTCGAGTATAGTGTTGACGCTCTCCTCCTGGGCATCTGCAATAAAGCCGCATGTATTAACGACGGCAATATCTCCGGTAATGACGTCCGGGTCGTGCTCTACCTGATAGCCTGCAGATTCCAGCTGCAGCATAAGCCTCTCGCTGTCAACCAGATTCTTGGAGCAGCCCAGTGTTATCAAATCGATTTTCTTCAAAACTTTCTCCATCAAGACTTGAACAAAGAGTCAACAAATTCTCTGCGGTTGAATGGCTGAAGGTCGTCCATTCCCTCACCCAGTCCAATATAGCGTACCGGTATCTTGAACTGGTCGCTAATACCGATGACTACACCGCCCTTGGCAGTACCGTCCAACTTTGTGACGGCCATACTAGTAACATCTGTCGCTGATGTAAATTGCCTGGCCTGCTCATAGGCATTCTGCCCGGTACTTCCGTCCAAGACCAGCATTACGTCGTGTGGTGCATCCGGGATAAGTTTCTGCATTACGCGGCGTATCTTGCCAAGTTCGTCCATAAGACCTTTCTTGTTGTGCAGGCGCCCTGCGGTATCTATAAGTACGACATCGGCACCGATGGCGACAGAATGCTGGAGCGTATCGAAAGCGACACTGGCCGGATCGCTGCCCATCTGCTGTCTGACGACCGGAACGCCTGTGCGCTCGCCCCATATGGTGATTTGCTCTACGGCCGCGGCACGGAATGTATCTGCAGCCCCGATGACGACTTTGTATCCTGCTTCCTTGAACTGATGGGCCAATTTGCCAATCGTGGTCGTCTTACCGACGCCATTGACTCCTACGACCATAATTACGTATGGTCTCTTGTCACCGGGAATATGGAAACCTTCTGTATCGGAAACATTGTTCTCTGACAAGAGTCTGGTAATCTCGTCACGCAATATATCGTTCAGCTCATCCGTGCCCACATATTTGTCACGTGCGACGCGTTCCTCAATGCGCCTGATAATGCGAAGCGTGGTGTCGACTCCGACATCGCTGGTGACGAGGACTTCCTCAAGATCGTCCAAGACATCCTCGTCCACTTTGTCACGTCCGGCGACTGCCCGTGAAAGTTTTTCAAAGAATCCTCTTTTCGTCTTTTCCAATCCCTGGTTCAACGTCTCTTTCTTTTCCTTGCTGAAGAAATTGAATATACCCATAATCAAATTTTTATCATGTATAGTCGTGACAAAGGTACAAAAAAAATCTGAATTTCCGCATTTGAACGGGCAATATTAAAGAAAATGGCATGCATTAGCCTAAACTGGCATATAATAATTTTTCCATATTGCATAAAATAGTATGCAAAACGGAAAATTGCCGGTCTGGCGCCATTGCCCCACACACCGACATGTCTGCACCGGTATACAGGAGCATCGATATAAGCAAAAAATTCTTTTAGCAGTGGACTGGCTCTGCTAAAAGAATTCGATTCTACCGCAAAAATGCATATTCTGCAGCGTCTTTATCGTACAAATTAAATCACATGATTTATGACGACAGTCTCAGCAGACTACTGGTGCTGGTCACGCAAGAGATCGTTTACAGTCTTCACGGGATTGAATGTGGCCAACGGCACTTCGACCATAATAGTATTCCAGTCACTCATTGCGCCATTCCACAAAC
>DFKL01000138.1:0-2304 GCA_002373535.1 Prevotellaceae bacterium UBA3646
GTCGTTGGACAGGGTGGTGAAGTCGGCACATCTGCGAACCTCCTCGCATGCATTGCCCATTGCGACACCCACGCCAGCCATCTGCAGCATGTTGATGTCGGCACGTCCGTCGCCTATGGCCAGCACCTCGTTCATGCTGATGCCCAGTATCTGTACCAAGGCACTCATGCCATAGCTCTTGCCCACCTGATAGCCCACAATCTCCAGGAGATACGGGTTAGAGTGAACCGTATCCAGTACACCGTTCAGATGACGATGGAAGAACTGGTCCAATGCCTTCAGGGTCTTCTCGTCGTCATTGACGATCATGATTTCAAACGGCCAGTGATTCTGGTCGTCGTTCTTCGTGTCAAACTCCGGAGCGAGGGCATCCACCTGTCTCAGCTTCAGCCCGTTCATCTGAGCCTCGTCAATGATGTGCGAGTTTGCGATGTCTGTTGCCACGACCTCGTCCTTGTAATAATAAGCCAGATGGCAGCCGCTCTTTGCCGTCTCCTTTTCCAGGTACGGAATCATCCGGGGGTCGATCCTGCGTTCGAACAACACCTTTCCTGTACTGGCCTCCGTAACCTTGGCACCGTTGTAGCTGATGATGTATCCATCGTTGAAATCCAGGTCGATGGCACTGGCAAAAGGCAATATGCCATGTGTCGGGCGTCCGCTGGCCAATGCAATCTTGACACCGTTCTGCTGAACCTTGCGCAAAGTCTTTATGGTTTGTTCCGTCATTTCACGGTTGCTGTTCAGCAGGGTGCCGTCTACGTCCAGTACAAGAAGCTTGAAATTCATGGTGTGTGGTATTTTTATATCTCTTTTTGCTTTTGTCAAGCAACAGAGCCCCACACATCAGTGCGAGGCTCCATCGTTTGTTGGGCTACCCGGACTCGAACCAGGAAAGGCAGGACCAGAATCTGCAGTGTTACCATTACACCATAGCCCAAAGTTGCGATTGCAAATGTAAGGCATTTTTTGATAAGCTCCAAATATTTTGACGGAAAAAGTGTGAAAAAACCTTGAATTTGCATTCCACGGTTTGTAAGTTGCCATTAAAAATCGTATCTTTGCGCCCATAATTTATATATTAGTAATCACAAATTCTGTAGATGTACATCAAGGGAAAAGACGAGCTGGCAGATGCCGTCATCGAAGGACTTCAGGACAAGAAAGGACACCGTATCGTGGTCGCAGACCTCACAGGTATCGAGGATACGGTGTGCCGTAAGTTCATCATTGCACAAGGAGGCAGCCCCTCCCAGGTGCATGCGTTGGCTATCAGCGTCGGAGACAAAGTCCGCCAGTTGTGTCAGACACGTCCGTTGGCCGTCGAGGGTATGCGCCAGGGTATATGGGTAGCCATGGACTACAGCGACGTCATCGTTCACATATTCCTTCCCGATGAGCGTTCCTTCTACGATCTGGAACACCTTTGGGCAGATGCAGAACTTACCGAAATACCAGAAACAGACTAATGGCAAACGAACAGAAGAAAAAGAAAAACCAAGGCAGTCAGTCCTCATTCAGCTTCACCTGGATCTATATAGTCATTGCAGCAATACTGGGCTACCTGTTTGTCAGTGGCGGCGGCCAGTTGGACAACGCCGGCAACAAGGAAGTCAACTATACCCGTTTCCAGAGATACGTACGCGACGGCTATGCCCAGCGGATAGTGGCAGACAAGGATGGCGGCACCGTCACGATGTATGTGCGCAGGGAGCATCTACGTGACGTCTTTCAGACGACACGGGACTTCAAGGGCAAGACCCCGACGGTGACGGCCCAGTATCCCAGTGCAGACAAGCTGGACGATTTCCTCGAGACCGAGCGTGAGGCCGGACATTTCCTTGGCGAGGTAGAATACCGTCATACTGACGATTCAGGGTGGTGGAACATTATCTTCAACCTCGCCCCCATGATAATAATCATATTCGTGTGGCTGTTTATCATGCGCCGCATGGGCGGAGGCAGCTCAGGAAACGAAGGCAGTTCCGGATTCTCCGGTCCGATGAGCATCTTCAGCGTAGGCAAGAGCCGTGCCAGGCTCGTAGACAAGGACGAGGACAACAAGGTAACCTTCAGGGACGTCGCAGGCCAGGAAGGCGCCAAGCAGGAAGTGCAGGAAATCGTGGACTTCCTGAAAAATCCCAGGAAATACACAGACCTTGGCGGCAAGATACCCAAGGGAGCATTGCTCGTAGGCCCACCGGGAACAGGAAAGACACTGTTGGCCAAGGCCGTGGCAGGAGAGGCCGACGTACCATTCTTCTCGATGAGCGGCAGCGATTTCGTCGAGATGTTCGTCGGCGT
>DFKL01000138.1:2358-2601 GCA_002373535.1 Prevotellaceae bacterium UBA3646
TGTTCGTCGGCGTCGGTGCCAGCCGGGTACGCGACCTTTTCCACAAAGCCAAGGAAAAGGCTCCCTGCATAATCTTCATCGACGAGATAGACGCCGTAGGACGAGCCCGTGGCAACAAAATGTCCATAGGAGGCAATGACGAGCGCGAGAACACCCTCAACCAGCTGCTCACTGAAATGGACGGCTTCGGGACCAATTCCGGAGTCATTATCCTGGCTGCCACCAACCGCGCCGACATGCTCG
>DFKL01000039.1:0-2599 GCA_002373535.1 Prevotellaceae bacterium UBA3646
TTAGGAGGTAGTCTACGGCATTGACCTTGAATCCGTCTACGGCATATTCGGTGTAGGCGGTGGTGAAGATAACATGCGGGGGCATGGGAAGAGACTTGACGAAATCCATGCCGTTGAGGTCAGGCATGTTGATGTCGCAGAAGATGGCGTCTACGGTATTGTCCTGCAAATAGGTGCGTGCCTCGAGTGCGCTCTGGAACTGGGATACGAGTTGCAGATATGGGACGTTGTTGATGTAGGTGGACAGTTGTCGGAGAGCCAGTGGCTCGTCATCAATGGCAATACAGCGTATCATGGTATATAGTATGTTTGTCTATGTATTGTTTGTCGCGGCTGGTGTGCGGAGAGGTATGGTGAGTAGTACGGTGTAGGTGTCTGACTGTTCGTGGATTTCGAGTCGGTAGGTGTCTGGATAGAGCAGGTCGAGACGTTTTCGGACGTTGGTGAGTCCCATGCCGCCTCCGCTATCGGCTGGCATGCGGTGGCTGGTGGCTTGGTTACGGGTGTTGCTGCAGGTGAAGAGCAGTGTGTCGTCGTCAATGGATATGTTTACCTGAATGAATGTCTCGCGACGGTAGCTGACGCCGTGCTTGAAGGCGTTTTCTATAAATGTGCCGAGTAGCAGCGGCGGTATTTGGCTGTCGGGAATACGATGTGGAAGCTGAAGGTTAATACGGACGTTGTCGGTGTAGCGTAACTTCATGAGCTGCATGTAGTTGGCAATGAAGTCGAGTTCGCGGGTGAGCGGTACGTATTGATTGTTGCCTTCGTAGAGTACGAAGCGCATAATCTTGGATAGCTCGACGATGGTCTCCTGGGCCTTGACGGGATTTATGTCTATGAGGGCGTGGATGTTGTTCAGGGTGTTCATGAAGAAATGGGGGTTGATCTGCAGTCGCAGGTATTCGAGCTGACTGGAGAGGTTCTGGCGTTCGAGCTGATACATGCGCTTGCGGTCTTCCATGTTTTTGAAGTATGCCTTGATGCCGATGTTGGCCACAAACATGAGTATGAGTACGATTACGCTGAGTATGTCGTGCTCGCCTATGACGGGTGGAGGCATGTGAGGCGGCTGTCTGTGACGGGCAGAGGGCATGTCGGGTGGAGGAAAAGCATGTATGTCAACCTGTTCTGTGTGCAGATGACGGATGTGTATGGGTGATGGCCGGTCGCTGCACTGGTATATGGTGAATGATGCCAGTATGAGTGCCATGACGGACAAGTAGGCTATGCGCTTGTGTCTGTCTCCTTGCATCAGAAGCGGGGCGAGGAGAATGTCGTGGAGGAGAAAGAGCAGGAGGTATAGGGACAGCTTGCTCCATACGAAAATTACTTCATGCCAGTTGAAGCGGATAGAGACTCCGTTTGCCGTGCGGATGTAGAGGCTGAGTATGGGGGCTGCAAAGAGCAGTGTCCATACGGTCGTGTATATGAGATTTTCCGGTCTGGACAGCCTGGCCAGTTGTATTTTCCTCATTTTGTCGCTGGTTGTGGATTGTGCGTGGTAAAGTTACATAAAACATGATTTCCATCCAAAAAAAATCGGCAGATAACCTGTTTTATTCAACAAGTTCTTCTTGCGCAAGAAGGGGGTAACGCCAAAGGACTACCGCAACGTGAAACAATGACAGCCTCGTGCAACTTGTGGTTGCACGGGGCTGTGTCATGATTGCCTGTGACGTATGGCTTTACTTCAGCTTGTCGTATATTTCATCAGTGACCGGTTCCTGCCATTCGTTGGTTGCATCGGGCTGTACGTCCTTGTGGTAGGTAAGGTGTTGCATCCAGGAGTCCCTGGCGGCTCCGTGCCAATGCTTTACCTCGGCAGGAATGGCTATTACGGTGCCTGGTGTGAGGGGAATTGCATCCTTGCCCCATTCCTGGTACCATCCACGTCCTGATACACATATCAGGACTTGCACTTGCTTGTGGTGGATGTGCCAGTTGTTGCGGCAGCGTGGCTCGAATGTGACGTTTGCCATACCGCCTTCCATGGGGGCAAGATAGCTGTTGCCGGTGAAGTATCGTGCGTAGGCTGTGTTGGGCTGTCCTTTGGGCCAGATGTTGAAGTCGACAGTCTGGATGGGGGTGTACTGGTGGTGGAAGACTGCTGCCAATGCGCTGCGCAGACGCTGGGCTTCGGCGACTCCGACCTTGGATTCGAGTATGTCTGGTATCTCCTGCAGTTCCTGGTCTGTGACGCCCATGTTCCTGGCACCGGATACGTGTGCCTGTAGTTGTGAAGCACAGCCTGGCAGAGCGGCGATGGCGGATATAGTTACTATCTCGCGGTCGGCGAAACTGAGGTTGTTGCGTACAAAGATGTCACCGAAGAGATGTGCCTTGAGATAGTAGTCGGTCTGTGGTGCAAAGGTGTATGTGAATGGTTTGCCTCCGCAGAGTCTGGTCTGCACTTCGGTGCCTGCTGCCAGTGCGTCGTAGCCGGTGGGAAGTGGGTCTGCATCGCGTCCTTGTTCTACGTGAAGCCCTGACTGGATGCACCGGTCGACGACTTGCTGCAATGTGCCCAGTGCATTGAGTGAGCGTGGGAATCCTGTGTAGGCGTACAATTGTGAGAGTGCTTCCTTGGCTTCGCTGA